>DATEMW010000068.1:0-4362 GCA_035275385.1 Candidatus Methylomirabilota bacterium
AGAACGCGAACGTGCCCTTCGTCCTGACCGGTCGCTAGTGGCCCAGGCCAGCTGGATCGGCAAGTCGGTCAAGCGCGTCGAGGACGGACGGCTCCTCACCGGACGCGGCACCTACATCGACGATCACCCGCCGGTGGCCAACGCCTGCCACGCGGCAATCGTGCGCTCGCCGCTGCCCCACGCGGCGATCCGCGGTTACGACCTTAGAGCGGCGCTGGCGCTCGACGGCGTGGTCGGCGCCATCACCGGCGAAGACGTCGCCCGCTACACCAAGCCCTTCTCGGTCGGGGTGACCGCGCCGATCCATTACTACTGCACCGCGACCGACCGGGTCCGGTTCGTCGGCGAGCCCGTCGCGGTGATCGTGGCGAAGAATCGCTACGTCGCCGAGGACGCGGCCGAGCTCGTGCAGGTCGACTACGAGCCGCTGCCGGTGGTCCTCGATCCCGAGCGCGCGCTCGAGCCAGGCGCGCCCGTGCTGCACCAGGCCGTCGGCTCGAACCTGGCCGGCAACCGCCGGCTCGTTTACGGCGATCCCGAGCGCGCGTTCCAGGACGCCGACGTCGTGCTGACCGAGCGCTTCGCGTTCCCGAAATACGGGTCGACGCCGATCGAGACCTACGGCGTGATCGCGCGCTGGGACCCACTCGACGGCGTCTGCACGGTGTGGTCGAACTTCATGGGGCCGTTCATCATGCACCCGCTCACGGCGCGGGTGCTTGGACTTGCCGAGAACAAGCTGCGCTTCATCGTGCCGCCGGACATCGGCGGCTCGTTCGGGATCAAGTCGTCGATCTACCCATACATCGCGCTGATCGCGCTCGCGGCGATGCGGCTCAATGTGCCGGTGAAGTGGATCGAGGACCGCCGCGAGCATCTGGTCGCGTCGTCCAGCGGAACGGATCGGGTCGCCTATCGCGAGGTCGCGGCGAAGAAGGATGGCACGATCCTCGGCATGCGGTTCAAGTGGCTCGACAACGTCGGCGGCTACATCAGGAGCCCGGAGCCGGGGTGCAGCTTTCGCCCCACCGGCAATTTCGTCGGACCCTATCGCTTCCAGAATCTGGAAGTCGACGCGTCGGTCGTCATGACGAACAAGAGCCTCACGGGGCCCAATCGTGGCTACGCATGCGGCCATCTCTACTTCGAGACCGAGGGCATGATCGATCGGCTGGCCGACCGCCTCGGGCTCGACCCGATCGAGGTGCGCCGCAAGAACCTGATCCAGCCAGACCAGTTCCCGTATCGCACGCCGACCGGCGGCCTCTACGACAGCGGCGACTATCAGGCCGCGTTCGACAAGGCGCTGGAGGTGGCGGGATACGCCGAGCTGCGCCGCGAGCAGGCGAAGGCGCGCGCCGCGGGCCGCTACGTCGGGATCGGGCTCGCGCTGGCCGTCGACCCGTCGGTGTCGAACATGGGCTACGTGGCCACGGCGCTCGATCCGCAGTTCCGGGCCAAGCCCGAGTACCTACCGAAGTCCGGCGCCGTCGACGCGGCGACGATCAAGATCGATCCGCTCGGCCGGGTTATCGCGATCCTCGGCACGACCCCGCAAGGGCAGGGTCACCAGACCGTCGTGTCGCAGATCGTCGCCGACGAGCTCGGCCTGGATCCTCCAGAAATCACGGTCGTGGACGAGATGGACACGTTCACCCGCGTGTGGTCGATCTCGTCGGGCACGTACTCGAGCCGTTTCGGATCGGTCGGGACCAGCGCGGTCGCGCTGGCCGCTCGAAAGCTGAAGGCAAAGCTCGTGGACTACGCCGCGCACCTGATGGACCTGCCGGCGGCCTCGCTCGAGTTTCGCGACGGCGCCGTGCGGCCGCGAGCCGGCAAGGGCCCGTCGTACTCGATCAAGGACCTGGCCGGACGCGCTCACTGGAACACCGAATCGTTGCCCGAGGGGATGGAGCCCGCGCTGCAGGCCACGGCGGTGTTCGGCTTCACGGTGGCGAAGGCGGTCGATGCCGAGGACCGCGTGAACTCGTCGAACACGTATGGCTTCATCGCCGAGGTGATGGCCGTCGAGGTCGATCCGGAGACCGCCGCGATCAAGATCTTGAAGTACGTCACCGTCCACGACGCGGGCACGATCATCAACCCGATGATCGCCGAGGGGCAGATCTACGGCGGCGCCTTGCACGGGCTCGGCGGCGCGCTCTACGAAGAGCTCGCCTACGACGAGCACGGCCAGTTCCTGACCGGAAGCTTCATGGACTATCTGGTGCCGACGGCCAGCGAGGCGCCCGAGATCGACATCGCGCACATCGTGTCGCCGTCGCCGCTGACGCCGCTCGGCTCGAAGGGGCTGGGCGAGTCCTCGTCGATGACCGTGCCGGCCGTCATCGCCAACGCCGTCAGCGACGCGCTCGCGCCGCTCGGCATCAAGATCAACGAGCTCCCCATGACCCCATCGAAATTATGGGCAGCGATTGATCGGGCGTGTCGGAGCCAGGAAAAGCGGGAGCGCCGAGCGTGAGAACGGGAGTTTCCAGCGTGAGAACCGGAGCGCCCAGGGTGAGAACGGGCGTGTCGGAGCCACCAGCACCTATTTCGGGCCACCCTCGGTTCAAGGCGGCCTCACGGACCCCGCCACAATGAAACCTCCGAAGTTCGAATACCACGCGCCCACGAGCCTCGACGAGGCGCTCGCCGCGCTCGGCCGCTACGGCGGCGACGCCAAGGTGCTGGCCGGCGGCCAGAGCCTGATGCCGCTGCTGAACTTCCGTCTCGCCAGACCCGCGGCGCTGGTCGATCTGAACCGGATCGCGTCGCTCGCCTACATCCGCGAGCAGAACGGCCAGGTCCGACTCGGCGCGATGACCCGCCAGCGCACGATCGAGTTCTCGCCGGTCGTGGCCCAGCAGCTGCCGCTCCTGAAGGAAGCGACGCGCTGGGTCGGCCATCTGCCGATTCGCACGCGTGGCACCATCGGCGGCTCGATCGCCCACGCCGACCCGTCCGCCGAGTATCCGGCCGTGCTCGCCGCGCTCGAGGGCGAGGTGGTCGCGCGCGGCGCCAAGGGCGAGCGCGTGATCCGCGCGGCCGATCTCTTCCAGACCTATCTCACGACGAACCTGGCGCCCGACGAGATCCTCACCGAAGTGAGGCTGCCGGCGATGCCGACCGGCGCCGGCTACGCGCTCGAAGAGTTTTCGCGCCGTCACGGCGACTTCGCGATCGTCGGGATCGCGGCGGTGGTCGTGCGCGAGGGCCAGCGCTGCAAGATGGCGCGGCTGGCGACGGCTGGGGCGGGGCCGGTGCCCGTCAGGCTGCGTGCCGCCGAGGAGATTCTCGAGCGCGAGGGGCTCGGCGAGGCGGCGATCGAAGCCGCGGCGCGGAAGGCTACCGAGCTCGTGAGCCCCGACGCCGACATCCATGCCTCGGCCGACTATCGCCGCCACCTCACTGGAGTGCTCACGAAGCGCGCCCTCACGAGGGCGATCGGAGTCGCGCGTGGCTGACATGGTGGAGGTCCGCTTGAAGGTGAACGGCGTCGCCCACGAGGGCCGGTGCGAGCCGCGCAAGCTGCTGGTCGATTTCATCCGCGAAGATCTCGGCCTGACCGGCACGCACGTCGGGTGCGAGCACGGCATCTGCGGCGCGTGCACGATCATGTTCAACGGCGAGGCGGCGCGCTCGTGCATCATGCTGGCCGTGCAGGCCGACGGCGCCGAGCTGGCGACGGTCGAGGGCCTGATGAAGGACGGCAAGCTGCATCCGCTGCAGGAGATGTTCCGCGAGCATCACGGCCTGCAGTGCGGCTTCTGCACGCCCGGCATGCTGATGACCGCGCTCGATCTGCTCCGCACGAACCCCGCGCCGACGGACCGTGAGATCCGCGAAGGCATCTCGGCCGTGCTCTGCCGCTGCACCGGCTATCAGGGAATCGTCAACGCGGTTCGGGCCGCCGCGCCGATCCTCGCCTCCGGGCGCTAGGTCCGGAGCCAGCTCGTGAGCGTCGGTCTACCGCGGCTGGTCGGCGCCCGCGTGGCGCGGCGGGAAGATCCGCGCCTCCTGACCGGGCAGGGAAGCTACGTCGACGACCACCGCCCCGCGCGGATGCTCTACGCCGCGTTCCTCCGCTCGCCGCACGCCCACGCCCGGATCGCGCGCATCGACGCCTCCGCGGCGCTCGCGATGCCCGGCGTCGCGGCGGTGCTGACCGGCGAGGACATCGCGCGCGCGGCGAAGCCGGTGCGCGCCGAGTCGAAGACCCCGAGCGTGAAGACCACGAGCTTTCCGCCGCTGGCCCTCGGCAAGGTCCGTCACGTCGGCGAGACCGTCGTGATGGTCGCCGCCGAGAGCCGGTACCTGGCCGAGGACGCCGTGGAACGCCTCGTCGTCGAGTACGAGCCG
>DATEMW010000069.1:0-6252 GCA_035275385.1 Candidatus Methylomirabilota bacterium
GCGGATGCGCGTGCTCTCCAAAGGCCGCGGGCCCGCGCTCGTCTTTTTCCACGGCCCGTGGGGGCTCACGTGGGATCCGTTCCTCGACCGTCTCGCGGAGAGCTTCACCGTGTACGCGCCCGAGCACCCGGGCACCACGCCCGAGGCGCACGACGACGTGTACCACCTCGATGGGCTCTGGGATCTCGTTCTCTGCTACGAGGAGCTGCTTGACGCGCTGGCGATCCGCAACGCCGCGTTCGTCGGCCACTCGTTTGGCGGCATGGTCGCGTGCGAGGTGGCGGCCGCGTATCCGGAGCGAGTCCGGCGCCTGGCGATGATCGCGCCGCTCGGGTTCTGGCGCGATCCCGATCACATCGTGAACTGGATGATGCTCGAGCCCGGGGCGATGCGCGCCCACATCTTCCGTGATCCC
This sequence comes from Candidatus Methylomirabilota bacterium, assembly GCA_035275385.1. Lineage (GTDB taxonomy): Bacteria > Methylomirabilota > Methylomirabilia > Rokubacteriales > CSP1-6 > AR31. The sequence goes on from DATEMW010000069.1 coordinate 416, forward strand.
GACGGCGCCGCGGCGCGCCGCATGTTCCCGCGAGCCGACGCGCAGGATGCCGCAACGATCGAGGCGCGCGTGCGATTGACGTGGGCGATGGGCACGACCGGGAAGTTCATCTGGCCCATCCCCGACAAGGGGCTCAAGAAGCGCATCCACCGGGTCAAGGCGCCCGCGTTGCTCGTCTGGGGCCGCCAGGACCGGCTGGTGCCGGCCGTCTACGCCGAGGAGTTCACCCGCCGGCTCTCGGGCGCACGCCTCGAGACGCTGGAGGGCGCGGGCCACGCGCCGCACCTCGAAGAGACGGACACCGTCGCCAGGGTTGTGCGCGATTTCTTGATCCAGTAGCGCGCCGAGCGCCGGCGCGGCCGCTCAGGACGGCGTGGTTTGCTTCGCGCGCGAGCGGTATTGCTCGGGAACCGCGTCCAGGCGATCCGTCCAGTACACGACCCCTTGCGCGTCGACCCAACGGTAGAGCTGGCCCGCGCGCGTTGCGGGCTGCCGCGGGCTCGAGCTCGGGCCTGCGCCGGGCGGCGCTTCGCTGGGCGGAGCCGTCGGCGCCGCGGGCGGCGGCGCTGCCTGAGGCGGGGCTGTCGGGGGATTCGGGATCCACACCCAGGTGTACGGGGTCGACACGCCATCCCCGCGCAGCTCGTATCGCCCCGTCGCGAACTGCACGACGTCCTGCTGGGGCCTCTGCGGTGCGACGGACACGGTCGGGCTCGGCGTCGGCGCGTAGCTCACCGGCGCGGAGTAGCTCGGATAGTCGTAGTACGACGGCGGATAGTACGCGGGCGGCGGATAGTACACCGGGGGCGGATAGTAAATGGGTGCGGCCGCCACCACCGCGAACGGAAAGAACGGCCTCGGGAAGAACGGGCGATGGCCGAAGCGCGGCGGGACGACGATCGGTGGGGTGACGATCGGACGTCCGCCGCCGACGAAGCGGCCGCCACCACCCACGACCACGCGTCCGCTGTTCGCGACGACCACGCGTCCGCTGTTCGCGACGACCGCGCCTCCGCCGGCTCCGCCAATGGCACCGCGCGATCGCTGGGCGAAGGCAGGCAACGGCGTCGACGCCACGCTCACGAGGATCAACGCTGCGGCGACGATCAGACCGTTCCTTGCCATCGACTACCTCTCCTCGTCTAATGGACGCACAGAGTGTGCGCGCGTGTACTGGTACGGTCAAGTCACGGTCGGACGTCGGATGAAATGCCGGCCCCTGCTGCTCCGTCCAAGTAAATGAATAGCTGGAAAGAAAGGGGATTCCTCATGCTCTGGCGCGCGGGAAGGCTGGGAATCTCGGCGGTTCTGACGCTCACGCTCGTCGCCCAGATGGCTCTGGGGCTCGGACCCGTCCAGGCGGCGGACAACGATGACGACTCGATCGGGCGCACGCCGCCTAGGCTGAGCTATGCCGACGGCGAGGTCTCCTACTTCCGTCCGGGTGGTCAGGACTGGGCTCCGGCGCAGGTCAACACGGCCGTGGCGCCGGGCGACGAGTTCTACACCGGCAATCGGGGCAATCTCGAGCTTCAGATCGGCGCGCGCGCCTATGTGCGGGCCTGGGGCGATTCGCAGCTTGGGCTCGTCAACCAGGAGCCGGATTTCGTCCAGATCAAGGTCACTACCGGCCACGTGGCGCTCGACCTTCGCACGATCGATTCGGGGCGCACCGTGGAGATCGACACGCCGCAGGCCGCGTTCACCATCGAGCGGGCCGGCTACTACCGTATCGACGTGACGCAGTCCGGAAGCTCGTTCGTGACCCGGCGCTCCGGGCAGGCGACGATGACGCCCGCCGGCGGACAGGCCGTCGCGATTGCGTCGAGCGAAGAAGTCGTGCTCGAGGGCGCGGAGACGCCGACCGTGCGCAGCTACGTCGCTCCCGAGCTCGACGTGTGGGACCGGTGGAACTACGCGCGCACCGACGAGCTCATCGACGCGATCAGCTCTCGCTACGTCCCGGCCGGCGTCTACGGCGTCGACGATCTCGATCACCACGGCGATTGGCGCGTCGTGCCCAACTACGGATCGGTGTGGGTGCCGCAAGGAGTTCCGTCGGGCTGGGCGCCGTACACCACCGGCCGCTGGGTCATGGATCCGTACTACGGCTGGACCTGGGTGGACACCGCGCCGTGGGGTTGGGCGCCGTATCACTACGGCCGCTGGGTCTTCGTGAGCGGGTACTGGGGCTGGGCGCCCGGTCCGGTGGTCGTCCGGCCGGTGTACGCGCCGGCACTGGTCGCCTTCTTCGGACCGCCGAGCGTACGTGTGGCGATCGGCGTCCCGGGGGTGAGCTGGGTCGCTCTGAGCTGGGGCGAGCCGCTCGTCCCGTGGTGGGGCCGGCCGCACTTCGTCGGGCGCCCGAGCTGGGTCGGCTGGGGCGGGCCACGCGTCGTCAACAACGTCGTCGTGAATCGCACGACCGTCGTGAACGTGACCAACATCAACGTCTACCGGAACACCACCGTCAACCACGCGGTGGTCGCCGTGCGCGAGGATCATTTCGGCCGTGGCCCCGTCCAGCAGGCGCGCATCGCGCAGGTCGACGTGCGTCATCTCGAGCCGGCGCGCGCGCCGGTCCGCGTCGCCCCGGACGCGTCGAGCTTCGTTGCTTCGAGCGGGCGCGGGACGCGGCCGCCCGATCAAACGATCACGCGCGCGGTCGTGGCCACACGTGCGCCTCGTCGCGAGGCTCAGAACGACGCGGCTCGCGTCGAGGGACGCAGCGACAGTCCGCGCGCCGACGGCCCGCGCGCGGCCGACGGCGCAGGGGCGCCGCCGCCGCGCATCGTTCCGGCGCCCAGGTCGGCGTCGACCACCGGCAGGCCAAGCTTGGGCAACAGCCAGATCGAGCGTCAGCGTCCGCCGCAGCGGCAGTTCAGCGCGCCGGATCCGCCCGACGCGAACGCGCAGCGGGGCAATGCACGGCGCCCGGACGCTCAGCGCCAAGACAACACGCAGCGGCCGGACGGCGCTCAGCGTCCGAATGGTGCGCCGCGACCGGACGGTGCGCCACGGCCGGATTCCAGCGCGCAGCGCCCCGACCCGAGTGCCGAGCGTCCCGCGAATCCACCGCGTCCCGATAGAAGCACGCGGCGGCCTGACAACACTGCGGCGCGCCCGGACGGAAACATGCCGAGACCTGCGCCCGGAGCACCGGGACCGAACGACGGCGCGCGCGGCCAGAGGCCGATGCCGCCGCAGGCCCAGCAGCAGGCTCCGCGGCCCGAGGGGCGGGGACCACAGCAGCAGCGTCTTCCGGGCGAGCCGGCGAATCGCATCTCGCCCGAGCGGGCCGAGCGACGCCAACAGCAGCAGCCCGAGGGACGGCAACAGCCGCAGCCGCAGCAGCAACAGGAACAAGAGCGCCGCGGCGGAGGCGGGCGCGACGATCGAGGCCGCTAGCTCTTCGCTAGCGCCAGAGCTGCCGCGTCGCCAGCGCGGCGCCCGCGGCCAGCGACTCGAGCTTCGCCCACGCGATCTGCGCGTGGACGCGGCCCCCGAGACCGCAATCGGTCGAGGCGATCACGCGCTCCTTGCCGACCAGGTTCGCGAACCTCGCGATCCGCTCGGCGACGAGCTCCGGGTGCTCGACCACGTTCGTGGCGTGACTCACGATTCCGGGCAGGATCAGCTTGCCGTCCGGGAGCTTGACGTCCTGCCACACCTTCCACTCGTGCTCGTGCCGCACGTTGGCCGCCTCGAACGAATAGGCGCCGCACTTGACGGCGAGCATGACCTCGACGATCTCGCGCATCGGGACGTCGGTCGTGTGCGGACCGTGCCAGCTGCCCCAGCAGAGATGGAACCTGATCCGGTCTTCCGGTAGTCCCTTGATCGCGTGGTTGAGCGCCTCGATGCGGACCATCGTGAACTTCCTGTAGTCCGCCGGAGTGGGCTCGGGGTTGACCATGTCCCAGTTCTCGGCGATCGCCGGGTCGTCGAGCTGCAGGATGAGCCCCGCGTCGACGATCGCCTTGTACTCCTCGCGCATTGCGTCCGCGCACGCGAACAGAAACTCCTCGTCGGTCTTGTAGTACCGGTTCGCGATACGCGACGCGCTTCCCGGCGCGATCGAGGTCATGAAGCCTTCGTCGACGCCGGCGGCCTGCAGGGCGGCCTTGAAGCTCGCGATGTCGGACTGAATCGCGGCGTGGCCCGTATACGTGAGCCTATCGACGCACACCGGCCACAGCGCGGGCCGGGGCCCGGTCGTGATGCCTGAATCAGGATCGGCGTAGGCGGCCGCGAAGCGCGCGCGATCGCGACGATCACCAAAGCTCGTCAGCACGACTTCGCCGGGCCGGGATCGCTGAGCCGGCATGTCGTAGAGACCCGTGGTGCCGAGCTCGAGCCCGCCGAGACGCTGGAACGAGTAGCTCCACCACGCGCGGTAGTTGACCTTGTGCCCCATCGATTTTCCGAACTCGCCGTCGCCCGGAATCGTGATGCCGGCCTGCTTCTGCAGGCGCACGACCTCGGCGACACTCGATCGGAGCTGCTCCTCGAAGCGGCTTTCGTCGGCCCCGACACCCGTTTCGCGCGCGCGGTTCGCTTCGATCAACGCATCGGGGCGCGGGAGGCTCCCGGCGTGGCTCGTCAGGATTTGATCGCGACTCCGCTTCATGGCGTGTTTCCTCCGTGCTCGGCGCGGTGTCGGGAGTGTACTCGATCCGATGCTCGGGCGCTTCCGCACGATGTGTAGAAGTTACCGGATACCGGGTAACTTCTACACGTCTGTCCGCACTGAAACACTCACCGCCGGCCTCGAAGATGTCGCGGCGTTCCCCTGGAAGGTCGCGCCTCTGACATGACGCGGGCTTCGGCCCCTTTCGCGCGCTGGAGCCCGCTCCCTCACGCCCCTGCCGCGTCGGCATCGACGTTGCTTCTCGGAGGGTTCTCGTGGCCGTTCCGACTACGGTTCTCTGTATCGTGTCCGGCGAACGCCTCAGCGGGGTCGACTTCGTCGCGGCCCTCAGGGAATCACTTCGCCCGAACGAGCAGCTGGAGATCATCGTCGATCGCCGCTCCGGCGAGCCGGTGGGCGAGTGGGAGCGCCTGGAGGAACGGCGTCATCGGCCACAAGTGGATCTCGCCCTGCGAGCCAATGGGTTTGCGTTCGTGCCGGCCGACTCGGGCTCGGATCGGATGCCGAGCTCGGACCGCCTGATGAGCTTCGAGCGCGACTCCGACCGCATGAGCGGCTCCAACCGCGTAGGCGGCGGTTCCGACCGCATGTCTGGCCCCGAGCGCACGACTGGCTCCGACCGCATGTTCAGCTCGGACCGGGTGCCGGACTCCGACCGCATGAGATCGGATCGCGTGCCCGACTCGGACCGCATCGCGAACTCGGACCGCATGGCTAGCCACGACCGCGTGCCCAGCCCGGAGCGTATGCGCAGCCCTGACCGCATGCCCAGCGCGGACCGTGCGGATCGTATGTCCAGCCACGATCGCATGCCCGGCCCCGATCGGGATTGGCCTCCCGAGGACGATGATCCTGACTGGAGCCCTGCCAACGAGGGTCGGACTCGGGGCCGCTTGTCGCTGCTGGTGCCGTCGGGGGCAAGCGACCGCGATGTCGACGACGACGAGGGGCGTCTGGAGGCCATTCGCGACTTCAAGCGCGAGCGTTCTGGCGGCCTCGTGCCGTGGCTCGTCGTCGCGCTGATCGCCGCCGCGCTGGTCGCATTCCTGCTTTCGTCGACCGGCCAGACGGTCTGGAACAGCGTGATGAGTCGCGTGTCGCCGACCGCGCCCCCGAGCTCACCGTCGCAATCCGTGAACGAGACGGCCGCGCCCGCTCCGGTGACGGAGAAGCCCCAGCAGCCGGC
>DATEMW010000070.1:0-8822 GCA_035275385.1 Candidatus Methylomirabilota bacterium
CTGAAGGAGGCACCTCATGAGTCCGCAGTACCGCCGCTTCGTCGCCGTCGTCGCCACCGTCCTCTTGCTGGTCCCGGGAGTTGCCTTCGCCGTCGAGGCGCTCTTCGACCTGTCGTCCCCGGCGACCGCGCCGTTCCCGACCGACCGGTTCACGGTCGACGACCACGGCCAGAAGACCGGGCTGCGGGTGAGCCTGCCCAAGCCCGATTGCTTCGTGCGCCCGTCGGACTGTGCGGACCTCGACGTCATCAACACGCTGGATGGCTTCAACCTGCAGCCGCGGCTGTCGATTCCGTTCTCGGGCCCCATCGACGTGTCGACGGTGTCGAGTCGTACCGTGTTTCTGGTGAAGCTCGGGCACAAGCACGGCGGCGATCCCGTCGGGATCAACCAGATCGTGTGGGACCCGGCGACCCTGACCTTGCACGCCGAATCCGACGAGCTCCTCGACCAGCACACGCGCTATCTCCTGGTGGTGACCGACGGCGTGCGCGACACCGACGGCCGGCGAGTGAAGGGCGAAGCCTTCGAGGACTTTCTCGACGACGGTAGGCACGGACGTCACAACGGCGGGTCGCTCGGCGACTACCGCAGAGACCTCCGTGAGGCGCTCGAGCGCGCGAAGATCTACGGGCAGCGCGTGGTGGCGGCGAGCGTGTTCAGCACGTTGAGCGCCACCGCGGTGATGGAGAAGATCCGCGCCCACATCAAACGGGATCGTCCGAGCCCTGCGGCGATGCTCGGCACCTTTCCGCGGTCCGGCGTGACCGCGATCCAGTGGCGGCGTCAGATCGGCGTAGCGAACGGCCAGCCGGTGTTCCCGACCGACCCGGCGCTGCTTCCGTTGGCAGCGCTCGACGTTGCTCAAGGCGCCGTCGGCGCCATCGCATTCGGCAGCTTCACGTCGCCGAACTGGGAGACGAGCGAGCAGTTCATCCCGGCGATCGGGACGCGCACCGGCGTGCCGGCCGTCCAGGGCCAGAACACGCTGTACTTCACGCTGATCCTGCCGGCCGGGCCCACGCCCGCGGGCGGCTGGCCGGTGGTGATCTTCGGCCACGGCTTCACCGACAGCAAGCAAGGGGCGCCGCTCGCCGTCGCCTCGATATTCGCGAGCCACGGGCTCGCGACGATTGCGATCAACGTGGTCGGCCACGGCGGCGGCGCCGCCGGCACGTTGACGATCATCCCGACGTCCGGCACGCCCGTGATCGTCCCAGACGGTGGCCGCGGCTTCGACCAGGACGGCAACGGGACCATCGACTCCACCGAAGGCTCGAGCGCTCGGCCGCCGCGCGTGATCATCGGCAACCGTGACGGGCTTCGCCAGACGGTCGCGGACCTCATGCAACTCGTGCGGGTCATCGAGACCGGCGGCATCCCGGGCCTGAGCCACCGACGGATCTATTACGCCGGGCAATCGTTCGGCGGTATCTACGGCGTGAAGCTACTCGCACTCGAGGATTCCATCCGGGCCGGCGTGCCCAACGTGCCGGGCGGCGCGATCATCGAGATCGCGAGGCTCAGCCCCTCGTTCCGGCCGCTGGTGGGTATCGCGCTCGCGAGCCGGGTGCCGGCGCTCCTGAACGCGGGCCCGCTCGCACCGCCCGCCTGGGGTTTCAACGAAAACATTCCGCTACGCGACGTGCCGCCGGTCATCAACACCGTGCCGGGCGCGATGGCGATTCAGGAGGTCCTCGACAACACCGAGTGGGTTTCGCAGTCGGGCAATCCCGTCGCGTACGCGCCGCATCTTCGCAAGCGTCCGCTCCACGAGACCGATCCCGGGCCGGTCATCATCCAGTTCGCCAAGGGTGATATGACCGTGCCGAACCCGACCGCGAGCGCGATCATCCGGGCCGGCGAGCTGACCGACCGCACGTCGTACTTCAGGAATGACCTCGTGCGGGCCGCCATTCCGACGGCGCCGGCGAATCCTCACACGTTCCTGACCGCCATCGGGACCGCCGCGGTCGTCCAGGCTATTCAGGCGCAAACGCAGATCGCGATCTTCTTCGAGAACGACGGCGCCGTCGTCGTCGACCCGGACGGCGCGGCCGGAACGTTCTTCGAGGTGCCGATCACCGGCCCGCTGCCGGAGGTGCTGAACTTCTGACCCGGTCGGCGAACGTTCAGTGCGCCAGGCTGGGAGCCGGCAGCACGGCCGGCTCCCGGCGTGGCGGACGGAACGTGAACGCGATCGCCACGGCTCCCAGGCCGATGCCGAACGAGCCGATGTAGAGCCAGAAGTAGCCGCCGAGCGTGTCGTAGAGCCATCCGCCGGCCCACGGCCCGAGCGACATCCCGAGCGTCGACACCAGGGCCACGGCGCCGAACGTCGTGCCCATGATGCGGGCGCCGAAGTACTCGCGGACGAGGATCGCGTAGAGCGGCATCACGCCGCCGTAGGAGAACCCGAACATGACCGCGAGCGCGTAGAAGCTTCCCAGGCTGCTGGTGAATACGTAGAGGCTCACGGAGAGCGCCTGCAGCGCGAGGCCCGCCAGCAGCATCCGCTTGGCGCCGATGCGGTCGGCGATGAGTCCGCAGATGATCCTGCCCCCCAGCGAAGCCAGACCGGCCACGCTCAGCACCGTGGTCGCCGCCATCACCGGCACGCCGTGGTCGATCGCATGGGTGACCATGTGGAAGATCGGACCGGAATGCGTGGCGCAGCACGCGAAGAACGTCAGCGCGATCGCCGCGAACTGCGGCGTGCGAAGCGCCTGCGCGACCGTCATCTCGGGGCCCTCATCGGCCGGAGCCGCCGCGCCGACAGCCGCGGGCGCCGGCGGCTCGCGCACGAGGAACGCGGCCGGGATGATCACGAGCCATGCGAGATCGCCGATCACCAGCATCGCCGTGCGCCAGTCGTAGCTCGTGGTGATCCAGCGCGCGAGTGGCCCGATCATCGTCGAGCCGAGACTGAGGCCCGCCGACACGAGCGCGACGGCAAGGCTTCGGTTGCGCGTGAACCAGCGTGTCGTGGTCGCGGTCAGCGGCGTGTAGAAGCTGCCCGCGGCCAGGCCGACCAGGACCCCGAACAGGATCTGGAATTGCCAGAGCGTGGCGGCCCGGCTCGCCGTCACCAGGCCGAGACCGAGCAGCACGCCGCCACCGAGAATGACCGTGCGCGTGCCATAGCGGTCGGACAGCGCGCCCCACAAGAACGCGCCGAGGCCCATGCTGAGCCAGTTCACCATCGCCGCCGTCGAGATCCCGGTCCGCGACCAGCCCGTCGCCTCGGTGATCGGCTGAAGGAACACGCTGAGCGAGAGCATCGCGCCGACGCCGATGCAGGTGACCACGATGCCCGCGGCGACGATGACCCAGCCGTAAAAGATCTTGAACGAGCTCATCGAACGCGTCCTCTCCTAACCGCCGGCCATCGCTCCGACGATCATGAACGGCTCGGTCCCGGCCGCGACCGGTTCGGGCAGCGGCTCATCGGGGGGCTCCTGCGACAGATCCTCCTCGCAGGCAAAGAATCGCACGAACGCACGGCGCTCGAAGGTGACTTGATCTCGAATGGTCCCCCGCAGCGCGGGATAGGCGGCCTCGAGCGCGTCGAGGACCGCGCGTGTCGTGGCCTTGCCGGTGACCTCGACCGTCACCTCGCCGTTCACGCGCGCGAGCGTCCTGAGATGCGCCGGCAGCACCACCCGGATCATGGCAGCGTCTGCGCCTCGACGGACACCACTGGCGGCAGATCCCGGACGATTGCGCTCCAGCTGTCCCCCGCGTTCGCCGAGCCATAGACCTGGCCGCCGCTGGTGCCGAAGTACACGCCGCACGGATCCAGCCCGTCGACCGCCATCGCGTCGCGCAGCACGTTGACGTAGCAGTGGCTCTGCGGCAAGCCCTTGGTCAGCGGCTCCCACTCGTGGCCGCCCGTGCGGCTCCGGTACACGCGCAGCTTGCCCTCCGGCACGTAGTGCTCGGAGTCGCTCTTGATCGGCACGACGTAGATCGTGTTCGGCTCGTGCGCGTGCACGTCGATCGGGAACCCGAAATCGGTCGGCAGCCCCTCGCCGACGTCTTTCCACGACTCGCCGGCGTCGTCGCTGCGCATGACGTCCCAGTGCTTCTGCATGAAGAGCACGTTGGGGCGGGAGGGATGCATCGCGATGCGGTGGACGCAGTGGCCGACCTCGGCGGTCGGGTCCGGGATCTGCTCCGAGCGCAGGCCGCGATTGATGGGCCGCCAGCTCTGACCATCGTCGTCGCTCCTGAAGACGCCCGCGGCCGAGATCGCGATGAAGATACGTCCAGGGGTCTGCGGATCGAGGACGATCGTGTGCAGGCACATGCCTCCGGCCCCGGGCTGCCAGGCGCCCGCCGACGGGTGGGTGCGCAGGGCGGGAAGCTCGCGCCACGTCTGGCCGCCATCGGTCGTCCGGTACAGCGCGGCGTCCTGGATGCCGGCGTACACGGTGTCCGGGTCGCTCAGCGACGGCTCGAGGTGCCATACGCGGGCGAATTCGAAGGGTCGCTGCGTGCCGTCGTACCAGAGGTGGTTGCCGACGGCGCCCTCGTACGCGAACTTGTTGCCCACCGTTTCCCACGTCTTGCCGCCGTCGCTCGAGCGCTGGATGATCTGGCCAAACCAGCTGCTCGACTGGGACGCGTAGATCCGGTTCGGATCGACGGGTGATCCCTTGAGATGGTAGAGCTCCCAGCCGCCGAAGTGCGGGCCGCTCACGTCCCATTTGTCGCGCTTGCCGTCAGCGGTCAGGATGAACGCGCCCTTGCGGGTGCCGACCAGCACTCGTACGCCGCTCATACGCTCACTCCTTAGTTCTTCGCCGAGACTTCCGCAGCCGCCTTCATGGCGGCCAGACCCTTCTCGAACTCGCCCCCGAGGGCCTTGTCCATGTCGACGAACAGGAAGACGGCTCGGCTCATGAAGTTGTTGTGACCGAACATGCTCCACCTGACGGCGGTGCGATCGCCGTCCGGCCTGAACGCGAACTCCGCCGTGTTGGTCGCCGCGAAGGGCTTCAGGAACTCGAGCTTGATCCGGATCAGCTCGTTGGGACGGCTGTCCGTGATCGTCATGCGCCCCTCGCCGACCTTGTCGTTGCCGGCCCACGCGAACGCGGCGCCCTGACCGGCCGGCGCACCGTCGTACGAGTTCTTCACCTGGGGGTCGAGCTTCGCCCACGGCGACCACGCTTGCCACTTGTGGAAGTCGTTCACCTGCGCGAACACCACCGGCGCCGGCGCGGCGATCGTCGTGGCGCGCTCGATGCGGAACTCGGACGGGCGCGTGGCCACGATCACGGCCAGCACGCCGACGACCAGCACGACCGCGGCGACGACGCCTCCGACCACCTTGAGCAGCACGGCGGCTACCGAGCCCCCTCGAGGGCCGACGACCCGGACGACGAGCGAATCGGCGCCAGCTTCCAGCGGCCGTAGGCGATGAACGCGAGGAGCAGCAGCACGACGAACGGCGCCACACCCATCACGACGCCACCGATCATCACGCTGACGACCGTCGCGCCGATCATGATGACCATCAAGCAGGCGGCAGCCAGCGGCGTGAGCCCCGGACGGATCCGCAGCAGGCTCGGCAGGATCAGGCCCAGGCCGCCGAGGATCTCGCAGACGCCGATGAACCTCAAGAACGTGCCCGACATCTGGATCTGCTGGGTCATCTCCTCGACCGACATCTTGAACTTCATCACGCCGGCGAACAGGAACAGGAGCGCCAGCAGCCCCTGCACAATCCACAGCGCATACCTCATGGTCGCGTTCCTCCGTGAATGTTCGATTCGGCGCTGCGCTGGCTGGCTATTGCGGCGGGCCTTCTCTGACGGGCCGCACCTCGATGGTGCCCACGCGCGCCAGCGGGCCGCGAGCCGCGAACGCGATCGCGTCGTCCAGGTTGTCGACGTCGATGAGCATATACCCGCCGAGCTGCTCGCGCGTTTCCGCGAACGGCCCGTCGGTCAAGAGACGCTTACCGTCCCGCACTCTCACGCTGGTGGCCGTGGACACGGGATGCAGCGGGTTGCCGCCGAGATACTGTCCGCCCTGCAATGCCAGCTCTTCGGCGACTTTCACCTGGCCCCAGTAGCACTCCTGGCGCTCGGCCAGGCTCCGTTTTTCCCAGCTCTCGTCGAGATATACGAGCAACAGGTATTTCACAGGCGCCTCCATCAGTAGGTCGAACGGCGGGCGCCGGAATCGACACCCGGCGTAGATTATCTACCGTGGAGCACGCCCAGGGGGCTCACGCTGCCGTCGATGCCGTCTATCGGTCGGACTGGGGGCGCATCGTCGCCTCCCTGATCAGGCAGGTCGGCGACTTCGACGTCGCGGAAGACGCGGCGCAGGAGGCGTTTGCCGCGGCGGTCGATCAATGGCCCGCCGCCGGCGTTCCCGAAGCGCCTCGCGCCTGGATCATCAAGACCGCCCGGCACAAGGCCATCGACCGGATCCGGCGGCGGGTGAAGCTCGGCGAGAAGCTCGACGTCTACGCCGCGACCGAATCGACCCGGGTCGTCGACGAGCCGGACTACGACCCCGACCAGATCCCCGACGATCGCCTCCGCCTGATCTTCACCTGCTGCCACCCCGCGCTGGCGCTCGAGGCGCAGGTGGCGCTCACTCTGCGCACGCTCGGCGGCCTGGAGACCGAGGAGATCGCGCGGGCATTCCTGGTTCCTGTCGCCACGATGGGCCAGCGGCTCGTTCGCGCCAAGGGCAAGATCCGCGACGCGCATATCCCGTACTCGGTGCCCGAGACCGGTGACATGCCGGCGCGCCTCGATGCGGTGCTGACGGTCATCTATCTGATCTTCACCGAGGGCTACGCGCCCACCAGAGGCGAGGCGCTCGTGCGAACCGATCTCTGCGCCGAGGCAATTCGCCTGGGCCGCGTGGTGCGCTCGCTGCTGACATCGGCGCCGCCGGCCGAGGTCACGGGCCTCTTGGCCCTGATGCTGCTGCACGACTCGCGGCGCGAGGCGCGGCTCGACGGGGCGGGCGATCTCGTGCTGCTCGAGGATCAAGATCGGCGGCGCTGGAACCGAGCCCAGATCGCCGAGGCGCTGCCGCTCGTTGCCGAAGCACTTCGCGGCGATGCCGGCCCGTTCGCGCTCCAAGCCGCGATCGCCGCAGTGCACTGCCGCGCGGCTCAGCCCGAAGACACGGATTGGCCCGAAATCGTGCGCCTCTATGATTTACTCGAGCGCGTGCAGCCCTCGCCCGTCGTGTCATTGAATCGCGCGGCCGCCGTCGCCATGGTCGACGGCCCGAGGCCGGCGCTCGTCCTGATCGACGCGCTCGCGGCCGGCGGCGAGCTCGACCGCTACCACCTCTTGCACGCCGCGCGCGCCGACCTCTTGCGGCGGCTCGGCGCGGACGCCGACGCCGCGAGAAGCTACGCGCGAGCGCTCGAGCTGGCCACCAACGATGCCGAGCGGCGGTTCCTCGAGCGGCGCCTGCGCGAGGTCCAGCCGGCAGCGGCCCGCGCCCGCATGTCCTCCGCCTCGTGAGCGACCCGATTCCGGTTCTGGCCGCGGAGCTGCCGCGGGTGGTCCGCTGGGCCGGCGCCCTCGCTCGCGAGCTCAGGCGCCACAACATCGCGATCGGCGGGAAAGCCTCGGGCTTCGCGGACACGGACGCGCTGACCCTGGCCGACCTCTCGGTGCAGGAGCTTCTGGTCGCCGCACTGCGCGACATGGGCCCGGTGGTGCGCGGATGCCGGATCGAGGCCGAAGAAACCACGGGCGATCTGGCGCGCTTCGCCGACCGCAGCGACTGGGTGCTGGCCATCGATCCGATCGACGGCACCCGCGACTATCGTGATCGCATCGGCACCCGCTACTCGGTCATGCTGCACGCGCGGACCTCCGACACCGTTCACTACTCGATGGTCTACCTGCCGGAAGAGGGCGCCGAGGGCACGTGGCTCGAGGTGCGCGGCGATCGCATCGTGCTCGGCCCGGACGATCACACCCGGCCCGCGCGAGCCGTGCTCGACGCGCTGGCGCCGGTCACCGCGGATCGCTCGCGGAACCTGCGCCGGATTCTCGTCAGCGGATTCAAGGGCGGCGGCGACGCCGAGCGGGCGCAGGCGGTGAGCGCCGCGGGACTCCAAGGCGTGCTCGGCGGCGACACCCCCGGCAGCCTCTTTCCGTTGATGGCGAACGGCTATCTGGGCGGCGCGCTCTTTCACACGCCGAACGTCTACGACTTTCCCGTCGCGATGCACCTGGCGCGGGTGCTCGGCGGCGACGCGATTCGCGCGCACGACGGCCGGCGCGCCGACTTCCGCGAGGTCTGGCGCGACGAGCGCTCGAACATGTTCAGGCTCTCGGGCATCATCGCGTGCGCCGTCGACCGTCGGGTTCTGGCGACCCTGGTCGACGCGGCGCGCGGCTGGAGCACCGAGCGGTACTGACTCCGTGCTATCGGGCGCTTCTGGCCAGCACCGGCTGCTCGCGATACCGGCCGGGGAAGAGCTTCTTGAAGCTTTCGATCTTCGGCAGGTCGTGGACGACGATGTAGGGGTAGCTCGGGTTGTTGATCAAGAAGTCCTGGTGGTATTCCTCGGCCGCGTAGAAATCCTTCAACGGATCGAGGCGCGTGACGATCTCGCGGCGGAACGACTTGGCCTTGGTGAGCTGGGCAATGTACGCCTGCGCGATGCGCTTCTGTGAGTCGTTCGCGTAGAAGATGCTCGACCGGTACTGTGTGCCGACGTCGGGCCCCTGGCGATCGAGCTGGGTGGGATCGTGCACGACCGAGAAGAAGATCTGGAGGATCTCGCCGTACGAGATCTCCTTCGGATCGAACACGATCTCGACCGA
>DATEMW010000071.1:0-5090 GCA_035275385.1 Candidatus Methylomirabilota bacterium
TGTCCTGCGTGCCGTGCAGCACCAGGGTCGGCGTGGCGACACGGGCAAGCATGTCGTACACGCTCGTGCCGTCGATCGCCCGCAGCGACTCGACGAGCACGTCCGCGGTGGTCTCGCCGGCCCAGCCGAACATGTCCTCCATGCCCTTGAGCGAATGCGGCTCCTGGAACACGCGCTTGAACAGCCGCTCTCGCCAGCGGTCGAAGTCCTCCCGGATGACCGTGGCCACCTTCTCCTCGAACGGCTGCGGCACGGACTCGGAGTACTGACCGGCGATCAGGATCAGGTGCGAGACGCGCTCGGGATGCTCGACGACGTACCGGAAGGCGAGCATCCCAGCGCACGAAAGCGCCACGAGCGCGAACGGCGTGCGCACCGTGGCGTCGAGCACGGCCGTCATGTCCGCGTAGCGGCTCTCGAGATCGTAGCCGCTCACCGGCCGATCGGAGCGCCCGTTGCCGCGCTGATCGAACGTGACGACGCGGAAATAGCGCGACAGGTACGGGATCTGATATTTCCACATGCGGCTGTAGGACACGGGCTGGCACTGGGAGCACAGCACCACGTCACGCCCGCCGCTGCCCGTTGTCTGGTAGAAGATCTTCGCGTCCGGACGATAGACGTACATGGTGTCAGGCCTCCCGACGGCCGCGCTGCGCGAGCTCGTAGAGCACCAGCGTGGCGGCGCCCCGCATGGTGCGCGTCTTGTCGGACGGGACGATGCAGATGCGCGTGCTCGCGATCGCCAGCGGGTAGGCGTAGCGGCGCACGCGCTGCACCAGGTCGTTCTCGAGCGGCACGAGCGACTCCGCGACGCCGCCGGTGACCACGACGACCTCGGGGTTGAGGCTGTTGACGATTCCGCCGAGGCTCGCGCCGAGAGCCTCGCACGCCTGGTCGACCATGCTTCGCGCCAGGTGATCGCCGGCGCGCGCGGCCTCGAAGACGGTTCGCGAGGTGATCGCTGCGACCTCGCCGCCGGCGAGTGCCAGCAGGGGGGACGGCTGCCGCGGATCGACCCGGCGCTGGGCTTCGTGCGCCATCTGAGCGCCGCCGAGATACATGCCGAGACACCCCCGGCCGCCACAAAAGCAGGGCGGACCGTCGAAGTTGATCGTCACGTGGCCGAGCTCGCCGCCGAATCCGGCGTGGCCGCGTACGACGCGGCGATCGTGAATGATTCCGCCGCCGATATTCGTGCCGATGGCCAGGAGCACCACCGACGCCGCGCCGCGGGCAACGCCGAACGTCAGCTCGCCGAGTGCGAGCGCGTTCGCGTCGTTGTCGACGAACGCGGGAATCCCGGTCCGAGTCTGGATCTGCTCGCCAAGCCGAATGTCCGCGAACTCCTGGACCGGGTGCTCCGGAAGCCTCGCCATGGCGCCCTTCTCGGGATCGATCGCGCCGGGAACTCCGACTCCGATGCCGAGCAGAGGCAGGCCGCGCGCGGCCGACTTGGCGAGGAGCGTGTCGACGACGCCGAACAATGTCTCGACGGCGGTTCCGGGCCCCCCGCCGTGCGTCCGCACCTGGACCACCTCGAGCACGTCGCCGGCGCCCGTCACGAGCCCGCCGGCGATGGTCGTCGCGCCGATGTCGATTCCCATCGTCGTCACGTTGCCATCTGGGCCCATCGCCGCCGTGCTGATCGTGATCCTCCTTCGCTGAGGCTGCGCTCCGGTCGAGCAAGCCTCGTACCACCGCTGCGGCCCGTGTTTTCAGTCCCGCGCGACGGGCGGGTGCAATGTCGCCTTGCAGGGTAGCGACGCAGTCCCGCGCGCGGCCCCGCGTGACGGCCATTTGACCATGCAAGGAAAGCTGGCGGCAGCCGTCCCTGGACGTGCCGTCCCGGATGGCGCGTCGGTCCTGCGGCCGCGAGGTACACTGACGTGCCGTGGAGCTTTCGGAGCTCGACTACGACCTTCCAGCGGAGCTGATCGCCCAGGCGCCGGCGCCCGCCCGCGACGCGTCCAGACTGCTCGTGATCGACCGTGCTCGCAGCGGTTTCGAGGATCACGGGGTCGCGGAGCTCCCCGAGCTGTTGCGCCCGGGCGACTGCCTCGTCGTCAACAACTCGCGCGTGATCCCGGCGCGGGTTCTCGCCCGCGACGCCGAGGGGCGGGACGTCGAGCTCTTGTTCGTCGAGCCGGTCGACGGACGCCGCTGGCGCACGCTGACTCGCCCCGGACGACGAAGCCGCGTGGGCGTCGAGCTCTCGGTAGGGGACACACCCGGCGAGCGCCTGCGCATCGTCGGGGTCGAGGCGGACGGCCAGCGCGTGGTGGAGCCCATCGAGGGCTCGATCGAGACCCTGCTGGGCGCGCACGGCCGTGTCCCGCTGCCGCCGTACATCGAGCGCTTCGCCGCGCCGACCGCGGAGGATCTCGAGCGCTACCAGACCGTCTACGCGAGGCCGCCCGGCTCTGTCGCCGCTCCAACCGCGGGCCTTCACTTCACGCAGCGGATGCTCGAGGCGATTCGGTGCCGCGGCGTGGAGGTGCACGAGCTCACCTTGCACGTGGGTCCCGGCACCTTTCGTCCGATCAAGACCGAGAAGGTGGAGGAGCACGCGCTCGCTCCGGAGCGGGTGGCGGTGCCGCCGAGCGTGGCCGACGCAGTGAACCGCGCGCGCGACGAGCGACGCCGCGTGGTGGCGGTCGGCACGACGACGGCGCGGGCGCTGGAGAGCGCGGCGGGACCCGACGGGCGCGTGCGCTCCCTCGACGGCATCGCGCACGTTTACATCACGCCCGGCTACACCTTCCGGGCGGTGGACGCGCTGCTGACGAACTTTCATCTGCCGCGCTCGTCGCTCCTGGCGCTGGTGGCGGCCTTCGCGGGGCGCGAGCTGATCATGAAATCCTACGGCCACGCCGTGCGAGCGGGCTATCGCTTCTACTCGTACGGCGACGCGACCTTGATCCTGTGAAGCTCGAGCTCGCTGCGGTCGACGGCGCCGCGCGCGCGGGCCGCCTGACGACCGCCCACGGGGTGGTCGAGACGCCGATCTTCATGCCCGTCGGCACGCACGCCTCGGTGAAGGCGCTCGGGCCCGACGACCTCGGCGCCGCCGGCGCCCAGATCGTGCTCGCCAACACCTATCACCTGTTTCTCAGGCCGGGGCACGGCCTGGTGCGCGAGCTCGGCGGCCTGCATCGCTTCATGGGCTGGGACCGGCCGATCCTCACCGACTCCGGCGGCTTCCAGGTGTTCAGCCTCTCGAAGCTCAGAAAGATCACCGAGGCCGGCGTCGAGTTCCGTTCGCCCGTCGACGGCTCGACGCATTTTCTGTCCCCCGAGATCTCCATCGAGGTCCAGCAGGCGCTCGGCGCCGACATCATCCATCCGCTCGACGAGTGCCTGGCGTACCCGGCCGCGCGGGTCGACGCCGAGCGCTCGCTCGAGCTGACCCTGCGCTGGGCCGCCCGCTCGAAGTCGGCGCACGCCGGGCCGCCGGCCGCGGCGCAGGCGCTGTTCGGGATCGTGCAAGGCGGGACCGACGCCGACCTCCGAACGCGGGCGACCCGGGCAACGGTCGAGCTCGGCTTCGACGGGTACGCGATCGGCGGACTCGCGGTCGGCGAGCCCAAGCCGATGATGTACGACCTCACCGAGCTCGTCGCGAGCCTCTTGCCGGTCGATCAGGCCCGCTACCTCATGGGGGTCGGCAAGCCCGAGGACCTCGTCGAATCGGTCGCGCGGGGCGTGGACATGTTCGACTGCGTGCTTCCCACGCGCAACGCGCGCAACGGCCAGGCCTTCACCGCCGACGGACCCGTCACGCTCAAGCAGGCCCGCTACACGCGCGATGGGGCACCGCTGGACGCCGAGTGCGACTGTTACGCGTGCCGCGGCTTCTCACGCGCGTACCTGCGGCATCTGTTCATGGCGGGCGAGCTCCTCTCGCATCGGCTCCTCACGCTCCACAACGTGACGTTCTTCCTGCGGCTCATGCGCGAGATGCGCGCGGCGATCGTCGCCGGCGCGTTCAAGGCGTTTCAGAGTCGGTTCTTCGCTCGGTATGCGGCCTCCGCCGCGGACGGAGAGCCGGAGTCGATCGGCCGCGAATAGCCGAGCGCTCGAGCGCGCCGTCGTCGGAGCGGCCGCGACGCGCGGGCGCTGCGGCCGAAGTGGGCGACAGCGCGGCGGTTTATTGGCGGTGACTCAGGGTATGCAGTATCATCCGGTGAAGTTTCAGCCGATTCATCGTCATAGCGGAGGCGCTGGACTCGATGCTCTTCCCTGATCTCGCATACGCGGCCTCGTCGGCACCGGGCGGCGGCGGCGCGCAGAGCATGCTCCCGACGATCATCATGATCGCGTCGATGCTCGCGATCTTCTACTTCCTGCTGCTGCGTCCGCAGCAGAAGCAGAAGCAAGAGCGCGAGCAGATGCTGGCCTCGATCAAGCGTGGGGATAAAGTCGTGACCACCGGCGGGCTGCACGGCACCGTGACCGGATTGAGCGAGCACACCATCACGTTGCGCGTCGCCGACCAGGTCAAGCTCGAATTCGACCGCTCCGCCATCGGCCGCGTGACGGCAGGGCAGGGCGAGAAGGATGCCTAGGCACCTCCGGTTCCGCATCGCCCTCGTGGTCGTCGTCGTCGCGGTCTCGGCGTGGTACCTGTACCCGCTCAAGAGCGCGATCAATCTCGGCCTCGATCTGCAGGGCGGCATCCACCTGCTTCTCGGCGTCGAGGCCGACAAGCACGTCGCCAGCCAGACGGACCGGGCCGCCGAGGATCTCAAAGGCGCGCTCGAGCGCAAGGGCATCGCGGTCAAGCGGATCGCGCGCGACGGGGACACCGCGATCGCGGTCGAGCTCGCCAATGCGCAGTCCTGGAACGACGCGCGGACCGTCGTGGCCGAGTTCACCTCGTTCGAGCGGCGCGATGAGGATGCCGCGGCCGGACGCTTCCGCCTCGTGATGCAGGACGCCCGCATCAGGCAGCTGCGCGACGACGCCGTCCGCCAGGGCCTGGAGACGATCCGCAACCGCATCGACCAGTTCGGCGTGAGCGAGCCCATCATCACGCGCCAGAGCGCCGACAAGATCTTGATCCAGCTGCCCGGGCTCCGGGACCCGGC
>DATEMW010000072.1:0-17445 GCA_035275385.1 Candidatus Methylomirabilota bacterium
GAAGTCGCCGCGCGCGTGCTCGAGCGCGTCGAGACCGACGCCGCGTTCGCCGATGCGGCTCTCGACGCCGAGCTGACCGCGCGCCGCCTGCAGGTGCGCGATGCCGCGCTCGCCACCGAGATCGTGTTCGGCACGCTCCGCTGGCAGCGCTATCTCGACTGGATCCTGGCGCCGCACTCGCGCCGCAAGCTCGAGTCACTCGACGCGCGAGTGCGCGTGCTCCTGCGCATGGCGGCCTATCAGATCGCGTTTCTCGAGCGCGTGCCGGCCTTCGCCGCGGTCGACGACGCCGTGACCCTGGCGCCGCGCACGCCCGGAGTCGCCGCCTTCGTGAACGCCGTGCTTCGCTCGTTTTCCCGCCGCGGCGCGCGCGAGCGCGAGCCCGCGCCGCCCCGCAACCCGACCGACGCGCTGGCCACACGCTGCTCGTTCCCCACGTGGCTCGCCGAGCGGTGGACCGAGCGCTATGGCTCCGGGGATGCCGAGGCGCTGATGCGGGCGCTCAACGAGCGGCCGCCCCTCACCCTTCGGGCGAACCACCTTCGGATCACTCGCGACGCGCTCGGCCGGCGCCTCGCCGAGGAAGAGGGGCTCGCGTGCCGCCCGACCAAGGCGGCGGCCGAAGGTCTCGTGGTGGACCACGCGGGCGCTCCGGGCGAATGGCGCGCGTTCGCGGATGGAAGCTTCGCGGTACAGGACGAGGCGTCGATGCTGATCGCGCGGCTCCTGGCGCCCGAGCCCGGGTCGACCGTGGCCGACGTGTGCGCAGCGCCGGGGACCAAGACGACGCATCTGGCCGAGCTGATGGAAAACCGCGGCCGCGTCCTCGCGTTCGATCGCGAGCCCGCGCGTCTGGCGCGCGTCGGCGAAGCCGCCGCGCGCCTCGGCATCTCGATCATCGCCACGCGCGACGGCGGGGTCGAAGCGCTCGCGCCGAGCTTTGCCGCCGCGTGCGACGGCGTGCTGGTCGACGCGCCGTGCACGAACCTGGGCGTGCTGCGCCGCAACCCCGAAGTGAAATGGCGGCGGCGGCCCGGCGACCTGGCGCTGGCGAGCCGGCAGCAATCCGAGATCCTGAGTGCTGCGGCGGCCATGGTGCGGCCCGGCGGCCGGCTCGTCTACGCGACGTGCTCGCTCGAGCCGGAAGAGAACGAGGAGGTGGCGCGCGCCTTCCTGGCCGCGAATCCCGAGTTCACGCCGGACCCGCCCGAGCAATTCCCGCTGCCGCTGGACGCCGACGGCTGGCTCCGATGCCTGCCGCACCGCCACGGCACCGACGGCTTCTCGGCCATCCGCTTCCGCCGCGCGGGGCTTCGCGGTATAACAGCGTCGTGATCAAGATCGCGCCGTCGATCCTCTCCGCCGACTTCGCCGCGCTTGCCGCCGATATCGCGCGCGTGGAGGCCGGCGGCGCCGACCAGCTCCACGTCGACGTGATGGACGGCCGCTTCGTGCCGAACATCACGATCGGCCCGCTGGTCGTCGCGGCGATCCGCAAGCGGACGCGGCTGCCGCTCGACGTGCACCTGATGATCGTCGAGCCCGAGCGCTACGTCGCGGAGTTCGTGGCCGCCGGCGCCGACATGGTCACGGTCCACGTCGAGGCGTGTCCGCATCTGCAGCGCACGCTCGCTCACATCCGCGAGCTCGGCGCGCGCGCCGGCGTCGCGCTGAATCCATCCACGCCGCCCTCGGCGCTCGAGTACGTCCTGGACGACCTCGACCTGGTGCTGGTGATGTCGGTGAATCCGGGCTTCGGCGGCCAATCGTTCATCCCGAGCGCCCATCGGAAGGTCCGCGAGGTGAAGACGCTCGTGGGTGCGCGCGCGATCGACATCTCCGTCGACGGCGGCGTGAAGGCCGATATTGCCAGGTCGCTGGCGCAGGACGGCGCCTCGATCCTGGTGGCGGGCTCGGCCGTGTTCGGCGCCGCCGATCCCGCGGCCGCCGTGCGCGCGATCCGCGCAGCCGCGACGGCGTAAGTCATGGAAGTCGTCGACGCGCTCGCCCATCGCGGCCGTTTCTTTCGCGTGCTCCAGGAGACCGAGCGCAGCCAGACCGCGGTGATGACGATTGCGCCCGGCGAAGACGGCGGCCCAGAGGAGGAGCACGCGGGCGACCAGATCGTCTACGTCGTCGAGGGCGAGGCGATCTTGAGAATTGCCGGCAAGGAGCACCGTGCGCCGGCGGGATCTCTGGTGATGATCCCGGCGCGAACGCCCCACCACGTGAAGAATCCCGGACGAACACCCCTCTTCTTCGTGACGGTCTACGCGCCTCCGGCCTACTAAAGGGGGTCGCCCGCCCTGAGGTATACTCGACGCATGCCGGGTTTCCTGATGGTCATGGCGCTCCTGTTGGCGTTCGGCGCGGCGGGCTCCGCCGAGGCCCAGCTCAACCCCCCCGGCTTGAGCACGCCGAACCCCCAGGCGCCCGTCTTCGTGGTCCGGCCCACTCCCGGCGGCCCCTTCGTGGTCGTCCCGCCCGGAACCCGTGGCTCACGCGAGTCGGTGCCCTTCGGGGACGAGCCGCACGCGCTGAACAACCCCCACCCGATGCTGCCCAACGCCGGCCTCGGGTATGCGGTGCGCCAGGTCTGGATGCCCCCCCAGCCGGTGACCATGCGCGTGTATGTGCCGACGCCGGAAGGCGTTCCGAGCCGGTACCAGACGATGTTCGCCCAGGTGCCCGGGTTCTACATCGTGGAGACGACGACCGGCTACTGGCTCCCCGAACGCTGGGTGCTCGACCAGGTCAACGACGGCTTGTATCAGTGGCGCAGAGCGCCGCAGCAGTTCGTTCCGACCGGCAGCCGGTAGTCCCGAGCCCTCCGGCCCTCTCGTTGAAGTTCGCTTGATGTTCCCGTAAAGTAGGGCGTTCCCATGCTGGATTCCCTGAGTACGAGACTGCAAACCATCTTCGACAAGCTCGGCGGTCGCGGCCGGCTGTCGGAGGACAACATCCAGGAGGCGCTCCGCGAGGTCCGCGTGGCGCTTCTGGAAGCCGACGTCAACTTCAAGGTCGTCCGCACCTTCATCGACCGCGTGAAGGAAAAAGCGGTGGGCCAGGACGTGCTGACGTCGCTCACCCCGGCCCAGCAGGTCGTGAAGGTCGTCCACACCGAGCTGGTCGAGCTGCTCGGCGGCAGCGGCCATCGCCTGGCGGCGGCGCCGCATCCGCCCACGGTGATCATGCTGATGGGGCTCCAGGGCTCCGGCAAGACGACGACCGCCGCGAAGCTGGCTCGCCTTTACACCAAGCAGGGGCAGCACCCGCTGCTCGCGGCCGCGGACACTCAGCGGCCCGCCGCGATGGATCAGCTCCGCACGCTCGGCTCTCAGCTGAGCGTCCCGGTCATCGGAGAACAGGGACAGACCCCGCTGCAGATCTGCCGAGCCGCGCGAGACGAAGCGGCAAGCCGCGGGCTCACGCCGCTCATTCTCGACACCGCGGGTCGGCTGCACATCGACGAGGCGCTGCTCGGTGAGCTGCAAGCCATCAAGCGCGAGGTCGCGCCGCATCACGTCCTGCTCGTCGTGGACGCGATGACCGGGCAGGACGCGGTGACGGTGGCCGACAAGTTCAACCAGGCCGTCGGCATCGACGCGGTGGTCCTCACCAAGATGGATGGCGACTCGCGCGGCGGCGCCGCGCTCTCCGTCCGCCACGTCACCGGGCGCCCCATCGCGTTCGTCGGCATGGGCGAGAAGACCGACGCGCTCGAGCCGTTCCATCCCGACCGGCTGGCCTCCCGCATCCTCGGCATGGGCGACGTGCTGTCCCTGGTCGAGAAGGCGCAGGCGGCGGTCGATCAGACGAAGGCCGAGGCGCTGGCGAAGAAGCTTCGCGAGGACACCTTCTCGCTGGAGGACTTCCGCGACCAGCTCAAGCAGTTGCGTCAGATGGGCCCGCTCGATCAGATCCTCGGCATGCTGCCGTTCGGCAAGATGCTCAAGGGCGCGCCGAAGGAGCTCGACGGCGAATCGGCCGACCTCGACCGCTTCGACGCGATCATCAGCTCGATGACGCCGGGCGAGCGGCACAATCCCGAGATCATCAACGGCAGCCGCCGCCAGCGCATCGCGCGCGGCAGCGGCACCCAGGTGCAGGACGTGAACCGGCTGCTGAAGCAATATGCGCAGCTCCGCAAGATCATGAAGCAGTTCAAGGGCATGGAGGGGAAGCTTCCCCGCAGCATGAAGAATTTCCCTGGATTAGGGGGGTGAGCAGATGCCAGTAGTGATTCGACTGAGACGCACCGGGACGACCAAGCGCCCGGCCTATCGCGTGGTGGTGACCGATTCGCGCTCGCCGCGCGATGGTCGCTTCATCGAGATACTCGGACACTACAGCCCGCTGACCGAGCCGCCGACGGTGTCGATCGACCGGGCGAAGGTGGACGCGTGGATCAAGAAGGGCGCCCAGCCGTCGAACACGGTTCGCAGACTGATCGCGAACGCGCCCGACACGACCACGACGACGACCCCGAGCGCGCCGGCGAAGAAGTAGAGGTCGCGGTGGGGCAGCGTCTCGTGGTGATCGGCGAGATCACGCGGCCCCACGGTCTGCACGGCGAGGTCCGCGTGACCCCGCTGACCGACCGCCCCGAGCGGTTCGAGACGGTCACCGATTGCGTGCTGTGGGATCAGGCACGCGACACGCGAGAACCGTGCCGGATCACGGCAGCACGGGGGCAGGGCAGCGCGGTGCTGCTCTCGCTGGCTGGCTGCCACACGGTCGAGGCGGCGGCCGCGCTCGTGGGACGGCTGGTTGCGCTGCCCGAGTCCGAGGCGCTACCGCTGTCGCCGGGCCAGTTCTACCCCTGGCAGCTCGAGGGCTGCCGCGTGCTGACGGACGACGGCCGCGAGGTCGGGCGGGTGACGCGCATCGAGCAGGCGGCCGCGCAGGATCTGTGGGTCGTCGGCGACGGCGCGCAGGAGTTCTTGATCCCGGCGGTGGCCGAGATCGTGCTCGAGGTCGACGTGGCCGCGCGTCGCGTCGTGATCCGGCCCCCCGAGGGCCTGCTCGAGCTGTCGTGACGATGCGCATCGACATCGTGACCTTGTTCCCCGGAATGGTCGCGCCGGTGCTCGCCGAGTCGATGCTCGGACGCGCGCAGACGCGCGGACTCGTTGACATCCGGGTGGTCAATCTCCGAGACTACGCGGGGGGTCGACACCGGGTCACCGACGACTATCAGTTCGGCGGCGGCGGCGGCATGGTGCTGAAGCCGGAGCCGCTGTTCGACGCGGTCGAAGCGCTGCGGACGCCGGGTGCGCGCGTCGTGTTGATGGATCCGCGTGGGCGCAGGTTCACGCACGAGGTCGCGGCGGCGCTCGCGCGCGAGTCGCACTTGATCCTGCTGGCAGGACGGTACGAAGGCGTCGACGCGCGCGTGGGCGGCGGGCTCGCGGACGAGGCGATCTCGATCGGCGACTACGTGGTGACCGGCGGCGAGCTGCCGGCGCTGGTGGTGACCGACGCGGTCACGCGGCTGCTGCCGGGGGTGCTGGGAGCCGAAGGCGCCGCCGAGCGCGAGTCGTTCGCGGACGGGCTCCTGGAGCCGCCGCAGTACACGCGGCCGGAGGAGTACCGGGGCGCGCGCGTGCCGCCGGTGCTGCTGTCGGGCGACCACGCGCGGATCGCGCGCTGGCGGCGCGTGCAGGCGATCTGGCTCACGTGGCGGGAGCGGCCGGACTTGCTGGCGACGGCGCGCCTGACCGACGAGGAGCGCAAGCTGCTTGAGCGATTCGATCGCGGGGAGACGCCGGACCAGATGGACGACCCCGCGTAATGGCAGTGCGAGCCGCAGATCGTCGCGGGTCTGGGGCCCCGCCGATCGAGGCGAGCTCATGACGGTAGTGCGAGCCGCAGGAGGTCGCGGGGCTGGCGCCCCGCCGTCCGAGGCGAGCTCATGACAGTAGTGCGAGCCGCAGGACGTCGCGGGGCTGGCGCCCCGCCGATCGAGGCGAGCTCATGAAAGGACTGTTGTGATGGACGCGATTCGACTGGTCGAGGCCGCGCAGCTGAAGAAAGATCGCGCCGGGTTCGCGCCCGGCGACACGGTACGGGTGCACGTCAAGGTCATCGAGGGCGAGAAGGAGCGGCTCCAGCTCTTCGAAGGCATCGTCATCAAGCGCCGCGGTGAGGGCGGCCGGGCGTCGTTCACGGTGCGGCGCATCTCGTACGGCGTCGGCGTCGAGCGGACGTTCCCGCTGCACTCGCCGCGCATCGAGCGGGTCGAGGTCGCGCGGCGGAGTCGCGTGCGGCGCTCGAAGCTCTACTATCTGCGCTCGCTCGCAGGCAAAGCCGCGCGGCTCAAGGAAAAGCGCACGCCTCTGGTCCCCGTCTCAGGCGCCACCGAGCAATAATCGACGCCGCTCGTGACGCCGCCTCCGTCGGCGCCCTACCACTACGAGGCTCGAGCCTGGAAGACAGGTGTCACTCGGTTGGCGGGCATCGACGAGGCGGGACGCGGGCCGCTCGCCGGGCCCGTCGTCGCCGCGGCGGTCATCATCGGGCCGGAGCGGCGCATCCGAGGGCTCGCCGACTCGAAGCTCCTCACCCACGAGCAGCGCGAGGCGCTCTTCAACGTCATCAGTGAGCGCGCGATCGCCGTCGGCGTCGGCATCATCGATCACGAGACGATCGACCGCGTGAACATCCTGCAGGCCACGCGACTGGCGATGGCCGACGCGCTCGCCAGGCTCACCGTCGCGCCCGACTTCGTCATCACCGACTTCGTCGCACTGAGCGGCCTCGGCTGTCCGCAGCGCAACCTGGTCGACGGCGACGCGCGCTGCGCCAGCGTCGCCGCCGCGTCGATCATCGCCAAGGTCACCCGCGATCGCCTCATGATCGAGGCCGACCGCGACTTCCCGGAGTACGGCTTCGCCCGCCACAAGGGCTACGGGACGCCGGAGCATCTGGCGGCGCTCGATCGCTGGGGTCCGTGCCCCCTGCACCGGCGCTCCTTCTCCGGCGTCTGGCGCCAGGGCGAGCTGTTCGTGCTGGAGAAGGACGACTAGCTGGACAGCTTCTTCACCGCGCTTCGCTTCATCCACATCGGCGCCGGGATGCTGGCACTCGGCCTGGCGCCGCTGGCGATGATGACGGTGAAGGGCGGTCGCGCTCACCGGCGCTGGGGCAAGATTTACTTCTGGTCGATGGCGGTCGTCGCCTCGACCGCGATCGTTCTCGCGTTGTGGCGGCCGCACATCTTCCTGGGCCTGCTCGCCGTCTTCAGCTTCTACATGGCGTTCGCGGGCTACCGCGCACTCTCGCGCAAGCGCCCTGACCGTGGGCAACGGCCCGCCGCGATCGACTGGGCCGCCGCGCTCGTGACATTCGCGGTCAGCGCGACCTTGGCGGTGCTCGGGCTCGTGCGTCCCGGAGCCAGCTGGCAGCGGCTCGGCATGGTCCCTGTGGTCTTCGGCGCTCTCGGCATGATCCTCTCCGGGCTCGACATCAAGGAATTCGTCAGGCCGCCCGCGGATCGGAACGCGTGGTGGTTCGCTCACATGGGAGGCATGCTCGGCTCGTACATCGCAGCCCTGTCGGCCTTCTCCGTCGTGAATTTCACGTTCCTGCCGCTCACCGTCCGCTGGCTCTGGCCGACCGCGATCGGCACGCCTCTGATCGCGGTGTGGGTCACGGTCTACAAGATCCGCTTCCGCCGGGCCGCGAGCGCGCGCGTGGAGGCCGCCTCGCTGAACTGATCGCCACGACTCCCCCGCCGATGCGAGAATGCCGGGCGGGATCGGAGGGGACGATGGCGAACGTGGACTTCGGGGTCTTCGACTGGATCGACCGCCGCCAGCAAGGGCCGCTCGGGCAGCTCTACGAGGATCGGCTGCGGCTCCTGCAAGAAGCCGACGCAGCGGGCTTCTTCTGCTATCACCTGGCCGAGCATCACGCCACGCCGCTGGGGATGGCGCCCTCGCCGTCCGTGTTCCTCGCCGCCGCGGCCCAGCGGACGCGGCGCATTCGGCTGGGGCCGCTCGTGTTTCTCCTTCCGCTGTATTCGCCGCTGCGATTGCTCGGCGAGATCTGCATGCTCGATCACCTGAGCGGCGGTCGGCTCGAGCTCGGAGTCGGCCGAGGCGTGTCGCCGTACGAGATCGGCTATCACGGCTTCGATCCGGCGCGCACGCGCGCCATGTTCCAGGAGGCGCTCGACGTTCTCGTGGCCGGGATGACGAGCCCGCGCCTGACCTACCGCGGCGAGCACTATCGATACGACGACGTGCCGATGGAGCTGGCGCCGCTGCAGCGGCCGTATCCGTCGCTCTGGTACGCGACCAGCAACGTCGAGAGCGTCGCTTGGGCGGCGTCGCAGAACATGCACCTGGTAGGGCTCGGCCCGGCGCAGGCGTATCGTCCGTTCGTCGACAAGTACCGGGCGGTCTGGCCCGAGCACAAGAACGACGCGCGCCGTCTCAATCCGCACGTCGAGACGCCGCGCATCGGCATCAACCGCCAGATCGTCGTGGCCGACACCGACAAGGAAGCCGAAGCGATCGCGCGCGCGGCGCATCCCCGCTGGGCGGCAAGCTTCGTGAAGCTCTGGGCCGATCACGGCGACACCACGGTCGCTCACCGCGTCAACATCGACGCGGCGCTCACGCACGAGACGATGCTGGTCGGCTCGCCCGAGCGCGTACGCGATCAGGTCGCCCGCCTGACCGAGGCGACCGGCGCGAACTACGTCATCGGCAGCTTCGCCTGGGGCGATCTCACCCAGGAGCAGTCACTCCGCTCGCTGCGTCTCTTCGCCGAGAAGGTCATGCCGGCGTTCAAGAGGACGTCATGAGCCGCAATCTCCCGATGGCACTTGCCGTGCTGTTGATCCTGGCGCTGGTCGGCCCGGCAGCGGGCGCGTGGGCGCAGGGGCCAACGCCGACCGGGCCGATCACGATCGGCGTGCTGGCCCCGTCGACGGGACCGTTCGCGACGTACGCGCGCGACATCATCGACGGCGCGCGGCTCTATTCCGACGAGGTCGGCGGGCAGCTCGGCCGGCGCAAGCTCGAGCTCGTGGTCGAGGACTATCAGACTCGACCCGACGTCGCGCTGACCAAGATCCGCAAGCTCGTCGAGCGCGATCGGGCCCAGGCGATCGTCGGCCTCGTGCTCTCCGCCGCCGCCCTCGCGGTGAAGGACTACGTGAACGCGCAGAAGGTCCCGCTCCTGATCTCGGGCTTCGCGGTCGCCGAGAGCCTCACCTTGCAGCAGAGCCCGTACGTGTTCCGCGTTACCTACAGCGCGGCGATGACCGGCGCCCCGATCGGCCAGTGGACCTATCGTCATCTCAAGGCGCGCAAGGCGGCCATCATCGCCTCGGACAGCGTCGGACCGCTCGAGCTCATGATGGCGTGGGCGCGCGCCTTCGAGGAATCCGGCGGCAAGATCGTGCAGGAGATCTATCCGCCGCTGGGCACGGCCGACATGGCGCCGTGGGTCGCGAAGCTGCGCCAGGACGTCGACGTCATCGGCGTGCAGACCGTCGGCGCCGACGGCGTGCGCTTCGTGAAGCAGTATCAGGAGTACGGCTTGAAGGGAAAGATCCCGCTGGTCGACGCCTCGGTGGGCGTCAGCGAGATCTCGCTGCTGCCGGCCGCCGGCGACGCGGCGGTCGGCGTCTTCAACAGCCAGCCCTACCAGTACACGATCGACACGCCGCGCAACCGGAAGTTCGTCCAGGCCTTCCGCTCGAAGTTCGGCCGCGACCCGGGCTCGCCCGCCGCGTTCACATACGCGGCGATGGCCGCGATCGACCAAGCCGTCGGCGCGACCGGCGGCAACATCGAAGACTCGGCGAGATTCGTCGAGGCGCTACGCAAGACCGACGTCGAGGCGCCGCAGGGCCGCGTGCGCTTCGACCGCTACCAGAACGTCGTGTCGGACATCTACATCAGCCGGATCGACAAGGTCGGCGACCAGATCGTCCCCGTCGTCATCGAGACCATCAAGAACGTCGACCAGTTCTTGGGTCTCGACCCCGCCGACTACATCAAGAAACCCCGCCTCGTCACGCTGAAGGGCTCCTTCGCGAAGTGACGTCCGGCAGCTTCATCACGATGGCGTGCCCGTTGAGGTTGTGGAATATGAGGCGGTCGCTCATGCCCATCTGCTCGTCCACAAGCCTCGTGATGCCCGGACACAGTTCAAAGCCGTAGTCGTCGTAGACGACCAATCCGCCGGGTACGAGCCTCGTCCAGACCCAGTCGACGATATCCCGGGCGGAATCGTAGACGTCGACATCGATGTGGCAGAGCCGAAACCGTTCGGTCTCTGGAATCAGGTGCGCGGTCGCATCGGGAAAAATCCCTTCGACGATGCGGTAATTCGTGAGCTCCAGGGATTTCATGAGCGCTTCGACGGTCGGGATGGAGGTGTCGGCGTGTTCTCCGCCCTTGTACGCGGAATCGTGGATTCCGGCCTTGACCACGCCGTGGAAGGTATCGCACAGATAGAGCGGCGCCGCGATCCCGTGGCTCTTCGCCGCCGACGCGATGAGCGCGCCGGTGCCTCCACGCCAGACTCCGACCTCGATGAAGCTGCCGGAGAGCTTCTTGGCTTGCCCAACCAGCTGCCACAGCTCCCAGCAGCGGAAAATGTCGACGAGCGTATGGTCCCGGACGGCGGTCCATACGGCCCGGAACTCCGCGCTGGAATTCCAGGGAGCATAGGTCGTCAGCGGGATGCGTTCATACATTCCGCCTGAGGACAGCCGGATCACATGGTATCCGCTTCGATTGAACAATCCCTGAACGACCCGCTTGAACGTCGTGCTGAGGCCGGCGCCGTTCATGCTTCAGGCAGTGAGCTCGGCGCGCCATTTTTCTTCGCGCCAGAGCACGCGGCGGTAGAAGTAGCTCTCGCAGTAGTGCGCGCCGAGACGTTCAACCCACCATCGGGGAACCGTATCGTCCGCCCGGACACACATATAGATCCACCGGAGACCGGGAACGCTGGCGGCGGTGTGCCGGAGTGAGTGCATCAGCAGCTGCGGATAGAAATCGCGATTGCGGAACTCGGGCGCGGTGAAGAAGTCATACGTCACGGCCGGCGCTTCCGGCATTTCCATTCGCTGGTGGACGTCGGTAAGAAAGCACGAGCTCTGGCGCTCGATCATCCAGCCATAGATCGCCAGACGTCCGCCCTCGGTACGGGTATAGACATGCTCGCCGGCGTCGAGGCGGCCGCGCCAGAGCGTCAGGAGGGCCTCGCGCGATTCACCGGGGCCAGGCACATAGGCTTGGAGGTCGTCCCACGAATCGAAGCGGAACTCCCGGGCCTCCTCGAACTCGAGCGCCTCTTCGACCGGCACCCGGTAAATCCGGTCTTCGGCGAAGTGGTAGACGATTCGACGGGCACGTCGGCGGACCTTTTTCCAGCTGAGACGCCTCAGCCGTGCGATGAGGCGGGCCGCGTCAGACATGGCTTGACGCCTTGGCCGTGAGAACCTGACGGATCGTGCCGACGCTCTTCATCCTCATCAGCTCGCGCACACTGAACTTCAAGCCGAACTCCGCCTCCAGCGCGTTGATGAGGTTCATGTGCGCCAGACTGTCCCAGCCCTCGATGTCACTGAAGGTCATCCCATCCCGGAGCTGGAGCGAATCGTCGTCGAAGAACTCGCGGAATACGGCCTGGAGCCGCTGATCGGTCGGAGTCATCGTTCCGCCTCCCGTACGGCGCTCATCCGGCCGCCGCGGTGTCCGTCACGTCGCACCATGTGACAGGCTCGTCTTCGGCAGGAACAGCCGCGCGGTATAGCCTGCCGCCATCCTCGCGCTCCTCGATGCGTTCAAACCCGAAACGGTCGAACAGATCCGCCGTCTGCCCGTTCTTGGCCGTGGGCAAATACTCGCCGATCACCGCCGCCGCGCCTGCACGACGGGCATGCCGCATCAGCGAGGCGAGCATGAGGTTTTCGATCCGCCGGCCGAGCACGCGGCAGCTCATCAGCCAGTTGACGATGCGCAGCCTCTCACCATCCCGGACCGCGACCATGACGCCGGTGACGCCGCTGTCGCCAAAGCGGTCTCGTAGACGCATGAACTGCGTGTAACAAGCCGGATCCTGCATCCATGCCGCCACCTCGCTCGCCGTGGTTCGCCGGGTCGTCACGCTGAACTGATTGGTCTTGTTGATCAGCTGCACGATCCGCGGCAGATTCGTCTCGTCGAACGGGCGCAGGTCTACTTTCATACGAAGACTGACCAGATACTCGTCGAGGTTCGTGCTGCCGGCGGCAAGCTCGGTCCGCAGCACATTGTCGCGATACGTGTCCGCCCGCCGGCGATCCTCGTCCGTCAACGACAGCGACTCGAACAGATAGGTGGCGTGCAGAGCTTCGGCGTACCGGGCCGGATCGTCAGGGAGCTCCGGCACTTCCACTTCGGGCAGCTCCTGGCGGACCAGATTGCGCTCCACGGGGTTGTCGTCCAGGAACACCAGGCTGTCGAGGCCGACGTTCAACATCGCCGCGATGTTCCGCAGATTGGCGGGCTTCGGTTCCCAGTTGGCCAGGAACACCGCAAAATCATCGTCCTTCAGCACCGTCTCCGGATGGCGGCGAAAGACCGACCGTGCATCGTCCTCGTTGTTCTTGGAGCAAACGGCCAGCGGGATCCCACGCCGGCGCAGGCCGAGCAGGTACTGGTGAAAGGCGGTATACGCTTCGCCCTCAGCGTCGCCGCCGAGGCGAATGCCGTCCAGCCCGTCCTCACCGATGACGCCGCCCCACAGCGTGCCATCGAGATCGAGGACGGCGCACTTGGAGGTGAGCCCGCAGACGGCGCGCACCAGGGCGGCCAGATTGCGCGTCAGCAGCGGCACGGCGTCGGTTGTCGGGTACTGTTTGGCGGCGATCCACATTCCCGGATCGCTCCAGTGCCGTTTGCCAGTCGCCGCCGCCAGCTGCTCCACGTCCAGAACTGCGATGCCGAGCTGTTGCGCCGCATCCCAGAGCTCGAGATTCAGCTTCTGAATGACACGGGCGCGGCCACCCGGCGACGCCGCACTCAACCGGCCGAACGGATCGACTTCGGGGATCTCGAAATTCATCTGAATGACCGCCGCGCGGTACCGGTGCTGGCACGTCCGCCAGAGCCCGGCCATGCCATTGATCACATTGCTCACCGTTTTTGCCGGGTCGGCCGTTTCATCCAACAGCCCGAGCGAGCGCCAGTTGACCGCGAGCACGACGATCTCCGGCCGGAACTTCGCGAGCCGCGATGAAGGATCGAGAATTTCCTGCTGGTACTGGTCGTATTCGCCGGTCAGGATCTCGCACCCGATGTCGAAGCCGAACAGCGCCGGACGCAAAAGCCCCGCCCAAAAATCCAGCACGCCGCTGCCGAGCACCGCGATCCGGCGCCTGGCTTTGACCGGCAGATCTGCCGACTGCCGGGCCTGGGTCAGCAGCCGGTCGAGCGAGACCAGCGTCTGCCGTGTCTGCGCCGCCCGGGCGGCGTAGCGCAGTGGAAGCCCGACTCGGGCGACCTGGCCGGCGCGCAGCCGGTTCCGTGCCAGTGCCTCGAGGCGCAACGCGCGCTCCTCGCCCCATGAGACGTCGTCCATCGCGTCGAGCGCTTCGGCGGCAGCCTCGAAGCTCCCCACCGATTCGAGCATCGCTGCGGCGTACCATTGCGCCGCCGGCATTCCAATGGCGCGAATCTGCTCCGCACGGACCGCCGCACCGGCCGCCAGCGCGGCGCTCTTCGCATGCCGGGCCAGCGCGTGCATGGTTTTGGGTCCAAGGCGCGACCCGTAGCGCGACAGCGCGTCCTGCAAAAGCAGAAGCGCGTTTTCGCCGGCGACGTCGTCGCTCAGCAGTGCGAGAGCGCCACGGATCGGATCGTCGAGACTGTCCAGAAAGACCGGCGCGTGGGCTGTTGCCGCCATCGCTTCACCGCAACGAAAAGCATTCGAACACGACAGACTGTATACGGAAGGAAACGGATCGAAAGTCGGGCCTTTACCGTAATGCCGGCCCGGGAAATCTACTGACGACTACGCGAGCGCTTTGAGTCGCGGATAGACTTCGCGAACGAACATCTGCATCCCCTTGACGGTCTCGTCGTGGTCGAGGAAACCAGCCTGACCCATGATGAGCAGATGTCCGAAGCCGCCGACGTGGTCGTACATCCGCATGATCTGCTTGTAGACCGAGTCGGGGTTGCCGGCGAAGACGAGGCCGTTCTGCATGAGCGCACCGAGCTCGGGCTTCTGGAACATCTTGAAGATGCCCGGGTTCGTGCCCTTCATCGCGTTCACGGCCGAGGTGATCGGGTGATAGCCGGGCGGGCTCGTGAACTGCGGCGGCACCTTGTTGGACTCGAGATACCACATGAGCTTGCGCGCGCCGGCGTAGCCTTCCTCGTCGGTCTCGCCCACGTAGACGAGCGCCGCGTACGCGAAGCGATCGAGCGCCGGCTCGGGCAGCTTGAGCTCGGCGCGGCGCTCGCGATACGAGCCGAACACCACCTTGGTCCCCTCGAAGCCCGTCAGGAAGCACGCGGCGATGTAGCCGCGCGCGCCCACCTCGCGCGCGCTCGACGGGCTCAGCGCGGTGATCCAGATCGGCGGGTGCGGCTCCTGGTAGGGGCGCGGCCAGATGTTCACCTGGCGGTGGTGGAAGTACTTGCCTTCCCAGTTGAACGGACCGTCGTGGCTCGTCCACGCCTTCACGATGAGGTCGTGCGCCTCCCAGAAGCGGTCCATCATCCGCGTGGGCCGGTGGTTGCCGGCCGACATCTCGTACGGCACGCCGCGCACGAACCCGCACTCGAGCCGGCCGCGCGAGTAGACGTCGACCATCGCCATCTCTTCGGCCACCCGCACCGGCTCGCGCCGGTTCGCGATCGGGTTGCCGAGGATCAGGAGCCGCGCCTTGCGCGTGTCGCGGGCGAGCGCGCCCATGACGACCGCTGCCGACGGGTTCAGGTTGGTCGCCGTCTGGTGGTGCTCGTTCACCATGATCTCGAGGCCGAGATCCTCGGCGATCTTCCACTCGTCGATGAAGCGGTGATAGAGATCAGCGCCGATCTTGGGGTCGTAATAGCGATTGGGCAGCTTCACCCGGATCGAGTCGTACTCCTTCGAGTCCGGCAAGAGGTGATACGCGTTCTCGCTGAAGAACCAGGCCCGCATGCTCACGACCGACTACCCCCTTCGTTCGCCCATGAATCCGCTGACGCGCTCGACGAACGCCGCCGGCTCCTCGATGTGGGGGAAATGGCCGGCGCCGGCGACCGTCTCGAATCGGGCGCCGGGGATGGCGGTCCGAAACGCGTCGCCGTAGTACGCCGCGGTCACGAACCGATCGTCGGCGCCCCACAGGAGCAAGGTCGGCAACGTGATGCGGTGAAGCCACTGGCGGAGCTTCGGGTTGTGAAAGTACGGCTCCCACGCGTAGAGCGCCGTCGCCTCGCGGTTGCGCGCGATCACCGTGAGCTGGTCGTCGGAGAGCGCACTGTGATCGACGGCGGCCCGGGCCGGATCGCGATACTGCAGGCGCGCGACTTCGTCGGGCGGGAGCGCGAAGATGTCGGGGATGTCGCGCGTCTCCCGATCGCCCACCTTGATGCCGAGCGGCGCGACCAGGACGAGGCCGCTGAAGCGATCATGGCACTTCACGGCCATCTCGGCCGCGATCCAGCCGCCGAGCGAGGAGCCGACCACCGTCACGTTGCGGAGGTTCCGCTCGGCGAGCACGTCCAGGTAGAGATAGGACAGGTCGTCGACGGTGTCGATGCTCGCGACGTCGGGCGAATGGCCGAAGCCGGGATGCGAGGGCGCGAGCACGCTGCCGTGCGCCGCGAGCATGTCGAGGAACGGCGCCCCCGGATCGAGCCCTTCCTCACCGTGGAGCCACAGGATCGGCTGCCCTTGCCCTCGCTCGACGATCTCCAGCCGCACGCCGTGCACGGTCATCCAGCCGGTCTGCGTCACGTTGGTCGCCATATCGCTTCGGACTATAGCAAGAATCGGCGATCAAGCACGACGCTGAAGCAGCGCGACGATGCGCGCCGCCGTCACCGGCGTCTCGGTGATCCGCACGCCGAACGGCGCCAGCGCGTCCTCGACGGCGTTGGCGATCGCCGCCGGCGGCGAGATCGCGCCGCCCTCGCCGAGCCCCTTGACCCCGAGCGGGTTGCGCGGCGATGGGAACTCGAGGTGCACCGTCTCGATCAGCGGCAGGTCGTCGGCCTTCGGGACGGCGTAGTCCATCAGCGATCCGGTCAGGAGCTGACCCGTCTCGTCGTAGACCATCTCCTCGAACAACGCGCCGCCGACGCCCTGCGCGACGCCGCCGTGCACCTGTCCGTCCACGATGATCGGATTGATCACGCGGCCGCAGTCGTGGGCGACGACGTAGCGCAAGAGCTTCACCGCCCCGGTGGCGGGATCCACCTCGACCTGGGCCACGTGGACGGCGCTCGCGTACGTCACGGTCGGCACGTGGTGGTACGCGCTCGCTTCGAAGTCCGGCGAGGTGACGCCGGGCTTCGCGAAAGTCGGGATCGAGGCCTGGACCACCCGCGCCAGGTCGACCCCCGAGCCCGGCGAGCCCTTGACGAACACGCGGCCGTCCTCGATCTCGATGTCGTCCGGCGCGGCCTCGAGCAGCGCGCCGGCGGCGCGGGCGAGCTTCGTCCGCACCTCACGGCAGGCGTCCGCGATCGAGTTGCCGGCCGTCACGGCGCTGCGGCTCGCGAACGTGCCGACGCCGAACGGCACCGCGGCGGTGTCCCCGCCGATCACGGTGACCCAGTCGAGCGGAACGCCGAGCGCGTCGGCGGCGATCTGCGCGAAGCTGGTTTCGTGCCCCTGGCCCGAGTTGATCGCGCCGGTCGCCACGAGCACGCGACCGGCCAGATCGAGCTTCACGGTCGCGCCCTCGTACGGCCCGATGGCCGTGCCCTCGACGTAGCCGGAGATTCCGATACCGCGATGAACGCCGCGGGCGCGCAGCGCCGCTTGCTCGGCTCTGAACTGTTTGTAGTTCGCCGCCTCCAGCGCCTTCTCGAGCGCCTCGGGAAAATCGCCGGTGTCGTAGACGAGCGGGTTGCCGTCGCGGTAGGGCATCCCGAAGTCGTACGGCAGCTCGTCCGGGCGGATGTAGTTGCGCCGCCGGATGTCGGCCGGATCCATGCGAAGCTCGCGCGCCAGGCAGTCGACGATCCGGTCCATCGCGAAGACGGTCTCGGGGCGGCCGGCGCCCCGATACGGCGCGTTCGGAGTCTTGTTCGTCACCACCGCCTGCACGTCGACCCGCATGTTCTTGATGCGATGCGGGCCGATCAGGTGGGCCACGGTGTTGTACGGCAGCACCACGCCCCACACGTTGTAGGCGCCGAGATCGAGCCAGATGCGATCGCGCACCGCGAGGATCGTGCCGTCGCGCCGGGCCGCGAGCGAGATCGCGTGCAC
>DATEMW010000073.1:0-7962 GCA_035275385.1 Candidatus Methylomirabilota bacterium
AGGCTCGGTTCAGGCACCCGGCGAGCGGTTCACCGAGGAAGCGCGCAGCCGGCAGCCGTCGATCTTCTCGCTGCTGCGCGCGCTGGTCGCGCTCTTCCGCCACCCGGACGAGCCGCACCTCGGCCTCTACGGCGCCTTCGGGTACGACCTCGCCTTTCAGTTCGAGCCGATCAAGCTCAGGCTCGAGCGGGAGCCCGCGCAGCGCGACCTCGTCCTCTACCTTCCGGACGAGCTCGTCATCGTGGACCACCGCCGCGAGGTCGCGATGCGGCGCCGCTACGATTTCGAGGCGGCGGGACGATCGACCAGCGGCGTGCCCCGATCCGGGACGGCAACGCCATACGTCGCCGACGAGCGGATGCCTCGCGCCGCCGACCATGCGCCCGGCGAGTACGCGGCGATGGTCAAGGTCGCGCGCGAGGCCTTCGTGCGCGGCGACCTCTTCGAGGTCGTTCCCGGACAGACGTTCTCCGAGGGGTGTCCCTCGCCGCCGTCCGAGCTGTTCCAGCGCCTGCGCGACACCAATCCCTCGCCGTACGGTTTCCTGATGAATCTTGGTGACGCCGAGTACCTGGTCGGCGCCTCTCCCGAGATGTACGTGCGCGTCGAGGGCCGTCGCGTCGAGACCTGCCCGATCTCCGGCACGATCGCGCGCGGGCACGACGCGATCGGCGACGCCGCCCAGATCCTGGCGCTGCTGACGTCGGCCAAGGACGAGTCCGAGCTGACGATGTGCACCGACGTCGACCGCAACGACAAGTCGCGCATCTGCGAGCCCGGGAGCGTGCGAGTGATCGGCCGGCGTCAGATCGAGATATATGCGCGCCTGATCCACACGGTCGATCACGTGGAAGGTCGCCTGCGCGACGAGTTCGACGCGCTCGACGCGTTTCTGGCCCACGCGTGGGCGGTCACCGTCACCGGAGCACCGAAGGCGTGGGCGATGCAGTTCATCGAGGACCACGAGCGCTCGGCGCGCGCGTGGTACGGCGGTGCGGTGGGCATGATCGGCTTCGACGGCAACCTCAACACCGGCCTCACGCTCCGGACCATTCGCGTGAAGGACGGCGTCGCCCAGGTCCGCGCCGGCGCCACCCTGCTCTACGATTCCGACCCCGCCGCCGAGGAGGCCGAGACCGAGCTGAAAGCCTCGGCGTTCCTCGACGCGATCCGCGGCCAGCGCGGGCTCGACCGTCCGGCGGCGCATGCGGCGCGCTCGCGAGCCGGCGCAGGCCGCCGCGTGCTGCTCGTGGATCATCAAGATTCGTTCGTCCACACGCTCGCCAACTATCTGCGCCAGACCGGCGCCGAGGTCGTGACGTTGCGCAGCGGGTTTCCCGAGGCCGCGTTCGACGACGTGAAACCGCACCTGGCGGTGCTCTCGCCGGGTCCGGGCACGCCGCGGGATTTCGACGTGGCCGGTACGATCGCCGCGCTGGTCCGCCGCGGCATCCCGGCGTTCGGCGTGTGCCTCGGCCTTCAGGGCCTGGTCGAGTACTGCGGCGGCGCGCTCGGCGTCCTCGATCCACCGGTTCACGGCAAGGCCTCCCGCATCCGGGTGCTGGGCGGGCGACTCTTCGAGGGGCTGCCGGCCGAGTTCAGCGCGGGCCGATACCACTCTTTGTTCGCGATCAAGCGCGCGCTGCCTCAGGATCTCCAAGTGACCGCGGAGAGCGAAGACGGCGTCGTGATGGCCGTCGAGCACCGGAGCCTTCCGTTGTGGGCCGTGCAGTTTCATCCCGAGTCGATCATGACGCTCGGCGGCGACGTCGGGGTCCGTCTCCTGGCGAACGTCATGGCGAGGCTGGCCGGCCACCGCGTCGGGTGAAATCCTCATCTATGACAGGGCGCGCTTCTGAGCTACCATCCCAGCCAAGCCGGGTTCCCGCCCGGCGTGGAATCCGGGGGTGGATTACGGCGCCTTCCGAAGTGTCCTCGAGAGAAGTGCCCGCGACCGTTGTGCCCGCGAAAGGAGCGACGAGATGACCTACGACCTCCTGATCAAGAACGGACGCGTCATCGACGGATCCGGCCGCCCAGCTTTCCACGGCGACGTCGGCGTCTCGAAGGGAAAGATCGTCGAGCTGGGACGTCTCAGCGGATCCGCGCGTCAGACGATCGAAGCGGACGGGCGGGTCGTCTCGCCGGGCTTCGTCGATAACCACTGCCACTACGACGCGCAGGTCGTGTGGGATCCGCTCTGCACCTACTCCTGCCACCACGGCTCGACGACCGTGATCATCGGCAACTGCTCGCTCGCGCTGGCGCCGGTCAAGCCCGAGGCGCGCGAGAAGCTGGCCGGGATGCTCTCGTACGTCGAGGCGATCCCGATGGACGTGCTGCAGGCCGGCGTGCCCTGGAACTGGGAGACCTTCCCGGAGTACATGAGCGCGATCGGCCAGCGGCTCGGCGTCAACGTCGGCACCCTGGTCGGCCATTCGGCGGTGCGCCTCTACGCGATGGGCGCGGAGTGCTCGGACCGCGACGCGACGCCGGCCGAGCTCGAGACCATGCGCCGCGTCGTGCGCGAGTCGCTCGAGGCCGGCGCGCTCGGGCTCTCGATCACGCGGAACATGAACCACTTCGACATCGCGGGCAAGCGCATTCCGGCCGCGTGCGCGCCGGAGTCCGAGCTGTTCGCGCTGGCCGACGTGCTGCGTGAGCTCGGCACGGGCGTGATGCAGTGCGGCGGCGGCACCAATCCCGAGCTGAAGGACAAGCTGCTCTCGCGGATCTCCGAGGCGTCCGGGCGGCCGATCATGTACAACACCTTGCTCGAGCAGGCGCGCCAGCCCGGCCGGTGGAAGCAGCACCTGGCGCACGTCGAGGAAACAGTGAAGCAGGGCATCCGCGCGATCCCGCTCTGCAATCCGGGCAGCATCGTCAACCGGTTCACGATGAAGAACTGCCAGGTGTTCCGCAGCATGCCGACCTGGCTGCCGATTCTGCAGGGCGCCGACGCCGACAAGCTCGCCGCCTACGCGAACTCGGCGATCCGCGCCAAGCTGCGCGAAGAGGTCGATGCGCCGCTCGGTCCGGACTCGACATTCTCCAAGCGCTGGGACCTCATGTTCGTCGAGGAGCCCAAGCTCGCGAAGAACCGCGGCCTGGCCGGCAAGCACATCGCCGAGATCGCGAAGGCCAAGGGTCAGCATCCGCTCGACGCGTTCCTCGATCTGGCGGTC
Organism: Candidatus Methylomirabilota bacterium; assembly: GCA_035275385.1. Lineage (GTDB taxonomy): Bacteria > Methylomirabilota > Methylomirabilia > Rokubacteriales > CSP1-6 > AR31. The sequence goes on from DATEMW010000073.1 coordinate 3,186, forward strand.
GAAGAGAATCTCGAGACCGTGTACACCCTCGGTGAGATCAACATGGACACCGAGGCGGTCGCCCAGATCCTGGGCAGCCCCTACGCGGTCGTCGGACTTACCGACGGCGGCGCGCACGTGCAGTTCCACTCCAACGTCAGCAACCCCACGCGCCTACTCGGCTACTGGGTGCGCGAGAAGCAGATCATGTCGCTCGAGCTCGCCGTGCGGCGGCTCACGTACGATTCGGCTTCGGCGTTCGGCATCTACGACCGCGGGCTCGTGCAGCCGGGCATGGCCGCCGACCTCGTGGTCTTCGATCCGGACACGGTCGCGCCGCGCAAGGAAGACGTCGTTCACGACTTCCCGGCCAACGGCTGGCGCATGCGCGAGCTGGCCGACGGTATTCACTACACGGTCGTCAACGGAGAAGTGCTGCTCGAGAAGGGCGAGCACACCGGCGCCCATCCCGGCCGCGTGATCAAGAACGCGCGCGCTCAGCTGGCGAGCGCGTAGCGGTCGCTCGAGCTCGGTTCTAAGCGGTCTGCTGGACAACGAGGGGCGGCTCGCTGCCGCCCCTTTTGTTGTAGCGGGGACCATGAGTCCGGCTTGGACCGAGGGTGGCCTGAGATGGGCGCGGCGTGGCTCCGACACGCCCGATCATGCGCAAAGGCGGCCGAACCCGCGGGCGCGGTGGCGTTAGGACTCGCGAATCTCCCAGATGGTGCCGCCCGGCGTGTCGCGCACCTCGATGCGCGCGGCGATCAGGCGATCGCGGACGCGATCGGCGAGCTCAAAAGCCTTGGCGGCACGCAGCTCTTTCCGAAGCGCGATCAGGCTCTCGACCAGCGGCGCCAGGAGCTCACGTGGATCGCGCAGTCCTCCCGCCGCCGCTTCGCCCAGGCGCTGGACCAGCGAGTGGAGGACGGCCCGCGCGCGATCCGGATCGTCGGTCTGCAGGGTGTCCGCCGACCATTCGGCGATCGTTCGATCGAGATTCAGGATCGCCTCGGCCGCCTCCGGCGCGCGCCGCCCGGAAATGGCCGCCTCGAAGACCTGCTCGAGCCGCGTCACCTCGGTGAGCAGCGGCGATCGCTTTGGCCCCGGCGCGCTGCTCGGCGCGGACGACGCAGCGTCAGCCTCGGGAGCCGGCCGATCGGGCTCATGCCGGGTGGTTCCCGCAACGCCGCGGGACGCGGCGAGAAGCTCGGCGATCGCCAGCTTCGTCCCCGCCGGAAACACCTGGGACTTGCCGCGGCGGCGAACCGTGATGCCGCCCCGGCCGGACACCGTGACGGTCTTGGCGTCGAGATCGGCCACCAGCACGGTGTGCTCGTCGATGCCGAGCACCCACGCGTCCTCGGGGAGCATGCCTTCCATCACCGAGAGGCGCCGCTCGCCGAGATAGCAGAAGTGTGTGTCGTGCGTGCCGCCCTCGGCGTTGTCGTAATGCGGGATCACGACGCACGAGCCGTCGAAGCCGGCAGCGCGCATGAGATCGAGCCCCTCGAGCCAGTGCACGGCGAGCCCGACCTTGTAGATCTCGTACACGGGCACGCTGAAGCTCCCGAGCGTGAGCGCCGCAGCGCTCGAGAACACGACAGCACCGCCCTCGGCCAGCTTGGTCGTGAGCGCCTCGGGCACCGGCGAGCTCTTCCAGACCGACAGCGCGTACGACGGGCTGCCGGGGCCGGCGAACACGAAGCCGGCGGTCCGAAGGCGCGAGAGCGCGGCCGCTTCGGCGAGCGGCGCGCGGCTGCTCTGGTCGACGGCGAGCGGCCCGAGAAAGCCGGCCGGCTCGATCGTGAGCTGGACGCGATGGGCGAAGTACTCGACCGCCCGCTCGGTGATCTCGGATGCGTTCTCCTGAAACCCATACGGCGTGTCGAGCAGGACGGCCCGCGGCGTCGGCTCGCCCAGCCGCGCGACGAGCTCCCGGTGCGGCGTCACCATCGTGGGCGCGGTCTCGCCCGACCCCATGATCGCCAGCAGGCGCGGCAGCGTCACTTGAAGAACCCCTCGCGGAGCGCTTGCGTCAGGAGCCCGGCAACACGCTCCGGCGACTCGAGGTGCAAGTCGTGGTGGCCGGGCGAGAACCACACCGAGCGGACCGCGCTGCCCGCCGCGAGCGCCGTCGCCTCGGCGCTGCGCTTGCGCGACGTCCTCGATTCCTCGCCGCTGTCAGCCAGCAGCAGCAAGGTCGGCGCCTTCAAGGTCGTCCATCGGGTCGAGGGACGATGCTCCCAGAGCGAACGGAGGATCGAGAGATGATTGCTTCGCGTCAGGCGTGCCTGGATCGTCCCGTCGGGCCGCGTGCGGAAGCACGCGAGATACGCGGCGACGGCACGATCGCTGAAGTGCGGCACGCTCTTGCGAATCCGCGTCTCGAGCTCGGCAAGCGTGAGGTGATCGAGCGCCGGCGGCGTGAGCGCCGCCAGGCAATCTTCCCACGACGGAAATGCCTGCGAGAGCTCGATGACCCCGCCGTCCACGCAGGCGATCCCGCGCACGGCGTCCGGCCTGCGCCAGCCGAGCTCGAGCACGACGTTGCCGCCCCAGGACTGGCCCGCCAGCACCGGCCGGACGAGCTCGAGCGTGGCGATCAGGCTCAGCAGATCGGCAACCGCCGTGTCGAGATCGTAGCCCGCGTCCGGCGCATCGGAGAGGCCGTGGCCGCGCTGATCGATGACGACCACCGTGTGACCGGCGGCGTGCAGATGCTCCGCCACGCCGTCCCAGAGGCGTGCGTTCGACGCGAGCCCGTGAACCAGCACGAACGGCACGGCGGACTTCTCGCCGATCCTGACCTCGATGTGCAGCTCGACGCCCGGCGCGACGACGATCCGCCGCACGACTGGCGTCGTGACCGGTGATGCGATCCGTTCTGTCATGGCGCCAATCCTAGCACCGCCGGCCAGGCGACGGGATGCCGGCGCCCGCGGGCCCTCCGATAGAATCAGCGTCCAGGAGGGCGCCGATGACGACCGGATCGATCGAGGGACTGGCCGGGGTGCTGATCTGGACCGAAGCCGAGCGCTTCCCGGCGATGGCGCGCTTCTATCGCGAGACGCTCGGGCTCACGCCGCGCTCGGCCAAATCGGACTTCATCAACTTCGACTGGAGCGGGGTGCGACTCTCGATCGGCGTGCACGACCGCGTGCGCGGCGTAAGCCGCGAGGCGCTGCGCATCATGATCAACCTGACCGTCGCCGACATCCGAGCGGTTCACGAGCGGCTGAGCCGCGCCGGCGTCGCCTTCAGCCGGGAGCCCGCGCGCGAGGACTGGGGCGGATGGGTCGCGACGTTCGCCGATCCTGACGGCAACGTGCTGCAGCTCATGCAGCTTCCCGGCTGATCGCCGGCCGAGGTTCAGCGCAGCTGGTCCCACCCCGCGTCCGCCGGCAGATCGAGCCGCCGCGCGCCGACCCAGTGTGAGGCGTACCAGCCGTCATCGAGGCTCGCGATGTTCACGCCTCGTCCGGTCTGGCGCGCGTGGACGAAGCGGCCGTCACCGACGTAGATCCCGTTGTGCCGGAGACGATCGAAGAACACGAGATCGCCGGGCTCGAGCTCCTCGCGCGCCACCGGAGCTCCGAGCTGATACTGCTTCGCGGCGTTGTGCGGCAGCGAGACGCCGACCTGCGCGTAGACGTAGCGCACCAGCCCCGAGCAATCGAAGCCCGACGGGCTCGAGCCGCCCCAGCGATAGGGCGCGCCGACGTGTCGCCGGGCGAGCGCCGCGATTTCCTGACCCATCGACGCATCACCCGGCGGGCGCTCGACCGCGGTCGGACGCTCACCGATCGGGACGGGTTCCTTGGCGAGCATCGCGCATCCCGTGAGCGCGGCCGACACGGTCAAAACCATCGCAGAGCGCGAGATCACGGCAATCAATTTCCGCTCCGTCCAGCAAATTGCCGCCGAGCCATCTCTCGGCGCTAGAGCCTCGCGGCGAGGGTATTAGAGCGCCACCGCGCAGTTCACGCCGGCGCGGGGCGGCGCCGGCCGGCGCAGATCGGGCACGAGCTCTTCGTAGAGGTCGACCAGCGCGCGCCCCACCGATGGCCACGCGAAGCTGTGCGCCCAGCGCGCCGCCTGTCCGCCGAGGGTGCGCCGCCGGTCGGCGTCGGCGAGCAGCGAGCCGATCGCCGCGGCCAGCGCGACGTCGTCCCGCGGCGGAACCAGCACGCCGGTGACGCCGTCCTGGATCGTCGTGGCCAGGCCGCCGACGCGCGAGGCCACGACCGTGGCGCCGCAGGCCATCGCCTCGAGCGCCGCCATCCCGAACGACTCGTGATGCGACGGCACCAGGCAGAGGTCCGCGGCCCGGTAGTATTCCGGCAGCGCCGACTGCGGCTCGGGCCCCTTGAAGTCGAGCCACGCGCCCACGCCGAGCGTGTCGGCCAGCGCCCGAAGCCGCGCGCGGTCCTCGTTGCCCTCCTCGTTCCGGTCGCCGCCGACGATGATCAGGCGCACGGCGACGCGGCTGAGGCCGTCGGCCTTCAAGCGCGCGAGCGCCTGCAGGAGCACCTCGAGCCCTTTGATCGGCGCGGGCCGGCCGACGAAGAGCAGCACCCACTCGGCGTCGAGCCCGAGGCGCTCGCGCGCCGCCGCCACGCTGCCAGGGCTGAAGAGCTCGACGTCGACGCCGCACGGAATCGTGCGCACCTTGCCGACGTCGGCGCCGCAATACCACGCGAGCTCGGCGCTCTCGAGCGGCGTCGCGGCGACGATGCGATCGGCGCGCGCCGCCACTTTCGCCTCGGCATCGACGCGGGCCTGCGGCACCTGCTCGGCC
>DATEMW010000074.1:0-12599 GCA_035275385.1 Candidatus Methylomirabilota bacterium
GCCGAGCTCGTCGCCCTTACGGAGCGCGCGCCCGTCGACCCCGCCGACGCGGCCCCGCAGGTAGGTCGACCGCGAGCCGAGCACCATCGGCACGTCGAGCCCGCCGGCAAAGCCGATGTACGACCGCACGCCCGTGCGCGCGGGGCCGAGCTTGATGACGTCGCCCGCCTTCACCGCGATCGTCGTCCAGCCGGCGGCGGGCTCACCGTTGACCGTGACCGGCATGTCAGCACCGGTCACCGCGATCGCTCCGGGCTCGGTCATTTCGAAGCGCGGGCCTATCAGCGTGCACTCGAGCGCGGCCGCCGCGTCGGGGTTGCCGACGAGGCGATTGGCGAGCACGAACGCGAATCGGTCGACGGGGCCAGACGGCGGAATCCCGTAGCGCATCTGGCCGGTGCGCCCGAGGTCTTGCACCGTGGTCTGCGGGCCGGCGTCGAGGATCCGGATCACGCGATCACCGGCCGATAGGATCGCGCGGCGACGGCTGCGCCGATCGCGTCGAACTCCCGGCGCTCGATGGGGCGAAACCTCACCCGGTCGCCCGGCCGCAGGAGCGTGGGCTCGGAAGCGCTGGGATCGTAGAGCGGAACCGGCGTGCGCCCGAGGATCCAGAAGCCGCCGGGGCTCTCGACCGAGTAGATGCAGCACTGGATCCCGCCGATGCCGACGCTGCCCGGCGGCGTCTTCGTGCGCGGCGTGTCCAGTCGCGGGATGTTGATGCGCTCGGGCATGCCGGTCATGTACGGCAGCCCGGGCGTGAAGCCGATGAAGTAGACGAGATATTCGGAGCCCGCGTGCAGCCGTACGAGCTCGTCGGCGGGGAGCTCGAGGCGCCCGGCGGCGGCGGCGAGATCGAAGCCGAGATCGGGGTCCGCGTAGCAGCACGGCAGCTCGACCGTCCGGGCCGGCGGCAACACCGCGGTCGTCGCCTGCGGCACCAGCTCGGCGATCGACGCGCAGAGCGCGTCGTAGCCGACGGCGCGCGGGTCGTAGTAGACGAGCAGGGACGAGTAGGCCGGAACCGTCTCGACGACGCCGGTCAGCCCCTTCTGCTGGATCAAGAACTCGAGCGCGCGGACTCGCGTGTTGACCTCGACGCTGATCTCCTCGCCGAGCTCGACGCAGACGGCGAGATCGCCCGCAGGCAGAAACCGCAACGCGCTAGATCGCCGCCAGCGCGGAGTTCGGCAGATCGGTGATGAACATGTGCCCCGGGCTGTGCGTGATCATGAACGGCGGCTTCGACGCGAGCGCGACGGCCTGGGGCGTGACCCCGCACGCCCAGAAGACCGGCACGTCGCCGCGTCCGAACGGCTGCGCGTCGCCCCAGTCGGGCCGGGCGATGTCCGCGATGCCGATCGCCGCCGGGTCGCCCACGTGCACCGGCGCGCCGTGGGCGCCGGGAAACCGAGCGCTCGCGGTCACCGCCTTCGCGAGCTGCGTGGACGGGATCGGCCGCATCGAGACGACCATGGGCCCGTGGAAGACGCCGGCCGGCCGGCACTGGGTCGACGTGCGCCACATCGCGACGTTCTTGCCGTGCTCGACATGCCAGAGCTTGATGCCCGCTTCGAGCAGCGCCCACTCGAACGTGAACGAGCAGCCGAGCAGGAACGCCACCAGATCGTCGCGCCAGTACGGGGTCGCGTCGGTGACCTCGTCGGCCAGCACGCCGTCCTTGTAGATGCGATACCGCGGGATGTCCGTGCGCAGGTCCGCGCCCGGCGCCACGCCGGTAGGTTCGGGCGAGCCCACGTCCGTCACCTCGATCAGCGGGCACGGTCGCGGGTTGCGCTGACAGAAGAGGAGAAAGTCGTACGCCTGCTCCTTGGGAAGGACCGCCAGGTTGGCCTGAACGTAGTTCTGGCCGAGGCCCGCGGTGATCCCCGCGAGCTTGCCCTGCCTGATGTCCTGTCGGATTTCCCGCGGGTGGCGCGCGTCGATCGGCATAAGGGGATTCTACCTCGCTTCGGCCCGGCGACGGCCTACACGCGGTCGGTCGCTATCGGCGGCCCAGGCGCGACCACACCTCGGGATTCACCAGCACGTCCGGACGCTCGCCGCGCAGCACGCGCAGCATCTCGCCCGAAACCTGCATGGCCGCCTGGCGCGTGGCCTCGCGCGTGACGCCGGCCACGTGCGAGGAGCAGACGACGTTCTGCAAGTTCAGGATCGGGTTGTCCGCGGACGTGGGCTCTTCCTCCCAGACGTCCAGGCCGGCGGCACCGAGCTTGCCGCGCGTGAGCGCCTCGAAGAGCGCGCGCTCCTCCTGCACCGGGCCCCGTGAGGTGTTGATGTAGATCGCCCCCGGCTTCATGAGGCCGATGCTCTTCTCGTTGATCATGTGGTGCGTCTCGGGCGTGAGCGGCGTGTGGCAGGTCAGCACGTCGACCTGCGGCAGGAGCGCCTCGAGGCTCGCCACCGGCTCGGCGCCGCGGCGGCGCAGCTCGTCGTCGGCCACGTATTTGTCGTAGCCGAGCACGCGCATCCCGATCGCGCCCGCGAACTTGGCCACGCGGCGTCCCACGTTGCCCACGCCGACGATGCCGAGCGTCTTGCCGCCGAGCTCGGTGTTGCCGGCGCGCGGCGTGCCCCAGTCGGCGGCGCGAGTAGCCTTGTCGACGGCGAACGTCCGCTTCACGCACGTCAGCATCAGCATGAGCGCGTGCTCGGCGACCGCCTGCGAGTTCGAGCCCGGCGCGTGGACGACGGCGACGCCCAGCCGCGTGGCGGCCGGGATGTCGACCGTGTCCAGGCCGACGCCGTGCCGGCCGACGACCTTGAGCGACTTGCAAGCGGCCATCAAGCTCTCGGTGCAGCGCGGTCGGACGCGAAAGAGGATCCCCTGCGCCTCGGCCGCCATCTTGACGAGGCCGGCCTCGGTCTCGTCCTCGCACACGAGGACCCTGGTCTCCTTTTCGAGGAGCGCCTTGCCGTCTGGATGAATAGGGCCGGCGAGCACGACCAACGGACGCTCAGTGGCCATCGGGACAATCTCCTTACTCGGCAGCAGTCGGTGCTGGCGGGTGTCGGATTCTACTACTTCCGGGCTATTTCCGGGCGACGACGACCAGGCGGGTGGGCGTCGAGCGAGAAGGGCGTACCGGATTCCACCGACTGGGAGATCTGCGGCCCCGCGTCGCGGAAGAAGCGCTCGCTCTGAAACACGAAGGGAATTATATTCCGACCATGACGACGCTGGTCACGGGCGCGTTCGGCTGCATCGGCGCGTGGGTCGTGCGCGCGCTGCTCGCGGCGGGCGAGCGTCCCGTGCTGTACGACCTCGGCGACGATCCGTGGCGCGTGCGCATGATCGCCGGGCCCGACGCGCCGAGCCGCGCGGTGATCGTGCGCGGCGACATCACCGATCGCGAGAGTCTCGCGCGCGTCGTGCGCGAGCACGCGATCCGCCGCGTGATCCACCTGGCCGCGTGGCAGGTGCCGCTCTGCCGGCAAGATCCGCCGCGCGGCGCCGCGATCAACGTGGTCGGGACCGCGAACGTCTTCGACGTGGTGCGCGCCGCCGCGGGCCAGATCGATCGCGTGGTCTACGTGTCGTCGGCGGCGGTGTTCGGCGCGCCGAGCCTGTATCCGCCCGGGCCGCTGGCCGACGATGCTCCCGCGCATCCGGCCACGCACTACGGCGTCTACAAGGTCGCCAACGAGGAGACGGCGCGCGTCTACTGGGAGGAGCACAAGATCCCGTCCTCGGGCTTTCGGCCGCTCACGGTCTACGGACCGGGCCGCGACTTCGGCCTCACTGCCGACCCGACGCTCGCGATGAAGGCGGCGGTCCTGGACCGCCCGTTCCAGATCCGCTGGGGCGGCTCGACCGACCTCATCTATACGGAGGACGTCGCCCGCGCGCTGATCGCGGCGGCCGGCGCCCGGCTCGACGGCGCGCGCGTCTACAATCTGCACGGCGCCTCGGCGTCGGTCGCCGAGGTGGTGCGCACGATCGAATCGGCGCGACCCTCGGCGAAGGGAACGATCACGCACGTCGAGCAGGCGCTGCCCTTTCCGGCGGCCCTCGGCGATGCCCGCTACCAGAACGATCTTGGTCCGGCCCCTCCGACCTCGCTCGCCGACGGCGTTGCAAAGACGCTCGCCGAGTTCGAGCGCCTGCAGAAGGATGGACGGCTCGACAGCCGAGAGCTGACGTGACGCCCTATCGTCTGCGCCTCGCGACGGCTTCCGACGCCGAGGCGATTTGTCGGATCTACAACCAGGGCATCGAGGATCGCGTCGCCACGCTCGAGACCGAGCTCCGCACGCCCGACGAGCGTCGTCAGTGGCTCGGGAGCAGGAGCTCGCGCCATCCCGTTATCGTGGCTGAATTCGCGGAGTTTGTTGTAGCGGGGACCGTGAGGCCGGCTTTGACCGAGGGTGGCCTGAAACAGGCGCGAGCCGGCTCCGGGTCTGCGGACAACCGTTCGGCGCACAACCCTTCTGCGGACAATCCTTCTGCGGGTAGTCCGTCCGCGGACAACCCTTTGGGCGTTATCGCCTGGGCGAGCTTGAACGTCTTCAATGCGCGGGAGAGCTACCGCTTCGTCGCCGACATCTCCGTCTACGTCGAGCGAAGCTGGCGCGGCAAGGGCGTGGGCCGGGCGCTACTCGAGAAGCTGACCGAGCTCGGCCGGCAGCACGGCTTTCACAAGCTCGTGCTCTCCGCCTTCCCGGGCAACGCCGGCGGCATGGCGCTCTACGCGAAGTCCGGCTTCCGCACGGTCGGGATTTACCACGAGCAGGGCCAGCTGGACGGCAAGTGGGTCGATACGATCGTCATGGAGAAGCTCTTGTCGGTCTGAGCGCCTCGACCCGCTCCGGCGGCCGCGCCTCCACGACGAGCGGCTCGGTCCGGATGCGGCGCATCAACGGAACCAGCAGGGCGATCGCGAAGAACATGATCGAGAGCAGCCAGAACTCGTCTGCGTAGGCCAGCACCTGGGCCTGATCCACCGTGTCACGATACAGCATCGCCAGCGCGCGGCTCTTCGCCGTGAACGAGTCGCCGCCCTCGCGCACGAAGTGATCGCTCCATTCCTTGAGCCGGGCCGTGGTGTCCAAGCTCCAGACGTTGACGTGGCCGACGAGGGTCGTCTGGTGATATTGGCTCCGCCGCGACAGGAGCGTGGCCGCCAGCGCGACGCCGCACGAGCCGCCGACGTTGCGGATGACGTTGAACGCCGCCGTCGCGTTCCCGAGCCGGTCCTTGGGGACGGTCGCCAGCGCCAGGGTGCTCAGCGGAACGAAGATGAACCCCTGCCCGAAGCCCTGAATGAAGCGCGGCCACACGAGCGTCCAGTAGTCCACGCCGAGGGTCACGTTCGACATGAGATAGAGCGCGATGCCATTCAGCAGGAACCCGAGCGCGAGCAGCGGGCGCTGATCGACGCGCGCCACCAGGCGGCCGGCGATCAGGAGCGCGATCATGTTGCCGACGCCCGCCGGCGCCAGCACGAGCCCGGACGTCCACGCGTCGTAGCCGAGCAGCTTCTGCGTGTAGAGCGCGAGGAGGACCATGCTCGAGTAGAAGCCGATGCCGACGACGGCCATGAAGCCGGTGCCGACGGCGAAGTTGCGGTCTGAAAAGACCGACAGGTCGAGCACCGGCTCGTCGGCCGTCAGCTCGCGCAGCACGAACCCGACGAGCGCCGTCGCGGCGACGACGCCGAACGCCACGATCAGCCACGAGTCGAACCACTCCAGGCGCTCGCCGCGGTCGAGCATCAGCTGCAGGCACGCGAAGCCCAGCACCATGAGGACGAGCCCCGCCGCGTCGACGCGCCCGGGTTTCTTCAGATACGACGGATCGAACAGGAACGCGCTGGCCATGAAGAAGCCGGCGAGCCCGATCGGCAAGTTGATGTAGAAGATCCAGCGCCAGGACCAGTTGTCGGCGATCCAGCCGCCGAGCGTCGGGCCGAAGATCGGTCCCATCATGATCCCGATTCCCCACACCGACATGGCGAGGCCGCGCTGCTTGAGCGGGAAGATCTCCCACATGATCGCCTGGGACATCGGGATGATCGGCCCGCCGCCGATGCCCTGGAACACGCGCGCGACGATCAGGAACTCGAGATTCGGCGCGATGCCGGAGAGAAACGAGCTGACGGTGAAGAGGATGGTGCAGATCAGGAAAAACCGCCGACGGCCGAACACGGACGAGAGCCAGCCGGTCGCCGGAATGACGATCGCGTTCGCCGCCAGGTACGAGGTGACGACCCACGCGACTTCCTCGACGCCGGCCGAGAGCGAGCCTTGCAGGTGGGGCAGGACGACGTTGGTGACGCTGGTGTCGATGATTTGCATCACCGTCACCAGCATGACCGAGATGGTGATCGCCCAGCGGTGGCCGGGCGAGAGCGACTCGTCCGTCACCGGACGCGGATCGTGACGACGACCGACATGCCCGCGCGCAAGGTGTGCGGGTTGCCGATTCCCTTCCCGTCCAGGTGGATCCGTACCGGGACCCGCTGGACGACCTTCACCCAGTTACCGGTGGCGTTTTCGGGCGGCAGCAGCGAGAACCGCGCGCCGGTGCCGGCGCTCATCGAGTCGATCGTGCCGGTATAGGCGCGGTCGGGATAGCCGTCGACCTCGACCGCCGCCTTCATGCCCGTCCGCAGGCGCGCGAGCTGCGTCTCCTTGAAGTTGGCGACGACCCACACGTCCTGGAGCGGCACGATGGCCAGCAGCGGCTGGCCCATCTGCACGACTTGCCCCAGCTCGACGCTGCGCTTGGAGACGCTGCCGTCGAGCGGGGCGCGCACTTCGGTGTACTCGACCTGCAGATCGGCCAGCGACAGGTCGGCCTGCATCTCGCGCAGGCGCGCCTCGGCGCGGCTCGCCTCGGCATCCTTGATCGAGACCTGGTGGATCTGGCTTTCGGCCAGCGCGACCGCGGCGCGCGCCTCGGCGACGCGCTGACGCGCCTGGTCGACCGCGTGCACGCGGTTGCCGACCTCGGCCTCCGCCTGCTGGATCTCACGCTCGGACTGCGTCATGCGGCGCTGCAGCGCCTCGGCGGTGGCGCCCGCGGTCTCGTAGGCCGACTCGGCCTGGTCGAAGTCGCGCCGGGCGACCAGGTCGCTCTTGAGAAGGCTGCGCACCCGCTCGAGCTCGCGGCCCGCCTGGCGGTAGGTGCTCTGCGCGCCGATGATCTCCGCGCGCATCGCCTCGGTCGCCGAGCGCCGCGCCTCCAGACGCGCGCGCGACTCTTCCACCGCCGACTCCGCCGACTTCACCCCGACCATGGAGACTTGCAGCGCGGCGCGCGCCTGATCGATCTGGGCGCGCGTGCCCTCGCGGGTCAGCGGCACCTCGGAGCGCGCGGCGCGTAAGGTCGCCTCCGCGGTGGCCACCGCGGCGCGCGCCTGCTCACGCTTGGCCTGAAAGTCGCGCGGGTCGATCCGCATCAACAGATCGCCCTTCTTGACCGCCTGGTTGTCCTGCACGAGAAGCTCGACGACGTGTCCGGCGACCTTCGCGCTGATCGGAGAGATCGTGCCGTCGACGTACGCGTCGTCGGTGGAGACGTAGGTGATCGCGTTGTACCAGGCGTAGATGCCGTATGAGAGTGTCGCCAGGCCGACTAGGCAGCCGAGCGTAAAGAGCAGCTTGCGCTTCATTGGGCGACGGACATTCTACCCCTTTTACGGGGCTCCCGGGGGCAGGCCGGGCCTCCAATCGGTGGGGGCCGGTGGTAACGAGTTTTTCGGTAGGGAGTGTGCTATATGTATCTGCCAATTTCGATGTTAGGGTATCCCGCCTTGCTGGTACGCGTCCTCGTCATAGGCTTGCTGCTCCTCGGGAGCGGCTGCGCAATGCTGACGCCTGCGCCGACGCCGATCCTTCCCCCTGAGGAGCTCTACCGGGCCGGGGAAACCGAGCTGAACAACCGCCGCTACGAAGAGGCCCGGCTAAATTTCCGGAAGATCGTCGAGCGGCATCCGAACTCGTCGTACGCGGCGAAGGCGCGGTTCTACATCGGCGAGGCCTACTACCGCGAAGCGGAGTTCGACAAGGCCGTGAAGGAGTTCGAGGGCTTCCTCGCGTTCTTCCCCCGCCACGAGATCGCCGACCTCGTCCAGTTCCGCCTTGCGATGAGCTACTACGATCAGATGAAGCCCGTCGAGCAGGACCAGGGGCTGACGCAGAAGGCGCTCGACCAGTTCAAGCGGCTCGTGAAGGACTATCCGCAGAGCCGCTACGCGACCGACGGGCTCGCGAAGATCGACAAGTGCCGCGAGCGGATCGCCCAGAAGGAAGTATGGGTCGCCAACTACTACTTCACCCAGGGCAACCCGAGCGCCGCGCGGCAGCGGCTGGAGCTCGTACTGAAGGATTACTCGCGCACCGCGGTGATCCCGGAGACGCTCTACCTGCTCGCCGAAGTCAACTTCTACGAGGGCAAGAACGCCGAGGCGATCGAGCTGTTGCGGCGCCTGTCGGCCGACTACGACTTCACCGAGTGGGGCCGGCGAGGCAAGCAGCGCCTCACCAACGCCGGACTGGCCGGGACCAAGAGATAACCGTGCACGACATCGTCGACCTCCGCTCCGATACCCTCACGCTTCCCACCCCCCAAATGCGCGAGGCGATGGCGCGCGCCGAGGTCGGCGACGACGTGTGGGAGGAAGATCCGACCGTCAAGCGGCTCGAAGCGATGGCCGCCGAGCGGCTCGGCAAGGCCGCCGGGCTCTTCGTCAGCTCCGGAACCATGGGGAACCTGATCTCGGTGGTGAGCCAGGCGCAGGCCGGCCAGGAAGTCGTCCTCGACCTCGACTCGCACATCTTCAACAACGAGGTTGCCGGGGCCGCGATAATCGGCAGCCTCCAGATGCGCCCGGTGAAGACGGAGCGCGGCTTTCTCACGCCCGACCAGGTGCGCGAAGCGCTGCGTCCGGCGAACATCCACATCCCGACGACCGGTCTGGTGTGTGTGGAGAACACGCACAACCGTCACGGCGGTACCTGCTGCACGCCGGAAGCGATCGACGCCGTGGCCGCGGTCGCTCACGACGCGGCCGTCCCGGTGCACATGGACGGGGCGCGGCTCTTCAACGCCGCCGTCGCGCTCAAGCGGCCCGCGCGGGACTTCGTCCGCAACGTCGACTCGGTCACGTTCTGCGTCTCGAAGGGCCTGGCGGCGCCGGTTGGCTCGGTGATCTGTGGCTCGGCCGAGTTCATCGGCAAGGCGCGGCGCGTCCGCAAGATGCTGGGCGGCGGCATGCGCCAGGCGGGTATCATCGCGGCGGCCGGGATCGTGGCGCTCGAGACGATGGTGGATCGCCTCGCCGAGGACCACGCCAACGCGCGCGCACTGGCCGAGGGTCTCGCGAAGCTCCCCGGCCTCGCGATCGATCTGGCGAGCGTGCAGACGAACATCGTGATCTTCCAGGTCAAGCGTGGCAATCAGGCGGCGTCCACGGCCGCCACGACCGAGCTGGTCGCCGGGTGCGGCGCCCGCAAGGTGAAGATCCACGCGATCGGGCCGGACTCGATTCGGTGCGTGACTCACAAAGACATCGACGCGGAGGACATCGGCCGTACGCTCGATGCCTTCGCGGAAATCACACGGAAGCAATAGCTCCAGGGGGCGCCATGGCCGACCGACTACTCGAGGTCAAGGGGCTGAAGACGCACTTCTTCACCGACGAGGGCGTCGTCCGCGCCGTCGACGGGATCGATCTGTACATCAACAAGGGCGAGACGCTCGGCATCGTCGGCGAGTCGGGCTCGGGCAAGAGCGTCACGGCGCTGTCGATCATGCGCCTGATCCCGACGCCGCCCGGCCGCATCGTGGAAGGCACGATCAACTACAACGGCAAGAACCTCCTCGAGCTGCCCCCGCCCCAGATGCGCAAGATCCGTGGCAAAGAAATCTCGATGATCTTCCAGGAGCCGATGACCTCACTCAACCCGGTCTTCACGGTGGGTGAGCAGATCGCCGAGGCCGTCCGGCTCCACGAGGGTCTGGGGCGGCGCGACGCGATGGCGAAGACCGTCGACATGCTCAAGCTCGTGCACATCCCCAACGCCGAGCGGCGGGTGAAGGAATATCCCCACCAGCTCTCGGGCGGTATGCGGCAGCGCGTGATGATCGCCATGGCGCTGTCATGCAACCCGAAGCTCCTGATCGCCGACGAGCCGACCACCGCCCTCGACGTGACGATCCAGGCGCAGATCCTCGAGCTCCTGAACGAGCTCAAGGCCAAGCTGGGCATGGCGATCTTGCTGATCACGCACGACATGGGCGTGATCGCGGAGACCGCCCAGCGGGTCATCGTGATGTATGGCGCGCAGGTGGTCGAAGAAGCGCCCGTCGGGGAGCTCTTCAAGGAGCCGCTGCATCCCTACACGCAAGGGCTCCTGCGCTCGATCCCCCGGATCGACCTCGCGGCCACGCAGAAGCAGAAGCTCGAGGCGATTCCAGGCACCGTGCCGACCCTGCGCGGCGACATCAAGCCGGGGTGCCGGTTCGCGCCGCGCTGCGCGCTCGCGAAGCCCATGCATTTCGAAAACACGCCGCCCCTCAAAGAAGTCCGGCCGGGCCACAAGGTGGCCTGCTTCCTCTACTGAGGGCCCGCCATGCCAGAAGCGCTGCTGAAAGTCAGGAACCTCAAGAAGTACTTCCCGATCCGCGGCGGGCTGTTCTCGCGTGAGGTCGCCCGCGTCCACGCCGTCGATGATGTGTCGTTCGACATCATGGCGGGTGAAACGCTCGGCCTCGTCGGCGAGTCGGGCTGCGGCAAGTCGACGACCGGCCGCTCGATCCTCCGGCTGATCGAGCCGACGTCGGGCGAGGTGAGCTTCCAGGGCCGCAACGTGACCGCGCTCGACAAGCGCTCGCTGCGCGCGCTCCGGAAGGAAATGCAGATCATCTTCCAGGACCCGTACGCGTCGCTCAATCCGAGAATGACGGTCGGCTCGATCATCGGCGAGGCGCTGGTGATCCACAAGCTCGCGCCGACGCGCAAGCAGCGCGAGGAGCGCGTGGTCCAGCTGCTCGAGACGGTCGGGCTCCTGCCTGACCACCTCCGGCGCTATCCGCACGAGTTCTCGGGCGGCCAGCGCCAGCGCATCGGCATCGCGCGGGCGCTCGCGGTGAGCCCGAAGCTGATCGTCGCCGACGAGCCGGTCTCCGCGCTCGACGTGTCGATCCAGGCGCAGATCGTCAATCTGCTCGAGGATCTGCAGGCGAAGTTCGGGCTCACCTACCTCTTCATCGCGCACGACCTCTCGGTCGTCGAGCACATCTCGACGCGCGTGGCCGTGATGTATCTCGGCAAGATCGTCGAGATCGCGCCGGCCAAGGAGCTGTACACCAATCCTCGGCATCCCTACACCGAGGCGCTCCTGTCGGCGGTGCCGATCCCCGATCCGACGATGAAGCGCAAGCGGATCTTGCTCGAGGGGGACGTGCCCAGCCCCATCAATCCGCCCTCGGGCTGTCGGTTCCATACTCGATGCTCGCTTCGCGTGCCCTCTTGCTCGGAGAATGAGCAGGTGCTCAAGGAAATCTCGCCCGGGCACTGGGTCGCTTGCCAGGTCCGCACCGGCGTCGCTATTCGCTAGCGGCCCTGCTCGCTCGCTTAGCGCCGGAGTGGCGCGGGGGGAGCGGGGGCCGCTCGTGAGCCCTGCGCGCGTATCGGGGTTGTAGAACAGGCTAGTGCGTCCCGGATCTTGGCAACCCTGCCTACACAGGGCTCACGAGCGGCCCCCGCTCCCCCCGCCCCACTCCTGACACTCTCCTACGCAAGCTGTAACCACTCGCTCGCGCGGCGCTCGTCGGAGCGTCCGCCTACTCCTGACCTAGTCCGCACCTCACCTTTGCGGCGCACGCACCGCTGCGGCGCACGTGCCGCTGCGGCGTGCGCGCTGATGCGCGTACGCGCCATTGCGCACTCAACGACGGCGCTGTGCGCGGTCGCTCTGGGCGCTGTTGCGAAGCCGTGCTGTAGACTTGGGGCGTGCGTCGCGATCTTCGTAACCTTTCCGTCACACTCCTCACGAGTGCGCGCGGAGGTCGGTCGCTGTTGCTGACATCTGCCAACGCTTCGCTCAGCGGAATCGGGTCCGTTTAGATGCCGAAGGTGCGGGTTGGGGATATCGAGATGTATTACCAGGATGTCGGGAGTGGGGATCCGCTGGTGTTGATCATGGGCTTCGGTGGGGATCATCTCGCCTGGGCGTTTCAGATGGCCGACTTCTCGATGCGCCACCGCGTGATCGCCTTCGACAACCGCGGCGTGGGGCAAACCGATGCGCCCGATCATCCGTACACGACGCGGATGATGGCCACCGACGCGCTCGGGCTCATGGACGCGCTCGGCATCGACCGCGCTCACGTGCTGGGTGTCTCGATGGGCGGGATGATCGCCCAGGAGCTGACTCTGGCGCACCCTGACCGGGTGCGGTCGCTGCATCTGGCATGCACGTTCGGGCGCCCGGACGCCTACATGCTCGCACTGAACTCGGCGTGGCGTGAGATGCGGATCGGCATGGGTCGCGAATGGACCCTGCGAGCGCTCGGGCTGTGGCTGTTCTCGCCGACGACCTACGCCGAGCGGCCGGAGCTGATCGAAGCG
>DATEMW010000075.1:0-6911 GCA_035275385.1 Candidatus Methylomirabilota bacterium
CCGGGCGAGCGCGTGACGACGTGCTCGTGCATCAGGGTGGGCCCGAGCTCTGTGGTGGCGATCGGGCCCAGCGCGGTCTCGACGGTTGGCATGGCGGTCTCCTTCATCGGGTACACACTTCGAGCACGGGTTTATCGGCGCCTGCGGCGGCGAGCACGACGGACGTGATCGCCGGCTCGCGCAGCAAAAGGTCGGCGGTCTCGCGCGCCGGCTCTCGGTTGGACAGAAGCTCGGCCTTGTTGATCAGGACGACGACCCGCGCCCGCTCGGGCACGTTCTTCAGACCGCCGTCCGGATGCGTCAGGACCCGCGCGACGATCCCGGGCGTGACGGTCACGCCGGCCGCGGCGCCGCTCAGCGCGCTGACGCGCTCGGGCCGATGCACGTGGGCGGCATCCAGGCGCGCGCCGAAGACGTCCGCGCCGACGACCGGAACGACCACGGTGGTCTCGGGCGGAATCACGGGCTCGTGATCGGCCGGCGCTTTGAACGGCAGCCGGCGTGAGCCATCGGCCTCCAGGATGAGGCACGCGCGCGGGCACCACGCCCGCAGCCGGCTCACGAGCTCGGGCGAGATCCCGGCGGCGCGGCCGGTGGCGGAATCGATCGGGCCGACGACGAGCACATGGCGATGCGCGATCAACGCCGCCCGGATCCGATCGCGCGTGGCCTCGGCAGCGTCGACGTGCGCGGGCGCCATCGCGATCTGGTCGCCGAAGATGTGGGTGGTCGTCGTCGTCAGCGCTTGCTCGCCCCGCTCGGCGATCTCGCGCGCCAGGCGGAACATCGCGGTGGTCTTGCCGCCCCCTCCGACCAGCGCCACGACGTCGTCAGCGACGATGCCGAGCGCCTCAGCCAGGGTCAGCGTCAGCCCCGAGCACCCGCCGCCGCGCGCTCGATCAGCTCCTTGGCGCCGGCCTGGATCCACGGAAAGAAGCTGGTCATCACGAGGCGAACGCCCAGGCGCGTGTAGCGCTCGACGTTGCCGTTGTTGACCAGCGTCCCGGCCACGCGGCCGGACTGGACGATCTTCTTGATCGCGCCGTCGATCGTCTGCTGAACGTCCGGCTGGGTCATGTTGCCGATGTGGCCCATCGACGTGGCCAGGTCGCTCGGCGCGACGAAGAAGCAGTCGATGTGGTCGACCTTCAGGATCTCGTCGAGGCTCTTCACCGCGACGATGTCCTCGATCAGCACGATCAGGAGACTCTGGTCGTTCGCGGTCTTCAGATACGCGTCGACGCCGAAGCCCTGGCGGCTCGTGTACATGCCGCGCTTGCCCAGCGGGGCAAACTTGCCGGCCGCGACGACCGCCTCGGCCTCGGCACGGTTGTTCACGTGCGGGACCACGATGCCCTGGGCGCCGCGATCGAGCGTGCGGTAGACCGTGGCGTAGTCGTTGTCCATCACGCGCACGACCGACGTCTTGCCCCAGAGATCGCAGGCGCGGGTCAGGTTGCCGAGGTCGGCGTAGTCGACGCCCCCGTGCTCGCCCTCGAGCCAGATGCCGTCGACGTCGAGGGTGCCGAGCTGATCGATGAGGTCCGGTTCGTTGGTCCCGGCCACGATGGTCGCGACCTGGCCGGCGGCGAGCTTGTCCTTGATGCGATTGGGTCGGATGTTCATGCGGCCTCCTCCGCGGGATTCTAGCCCAAAAGGCGGGCAGACTTCCCCTCTCCCTTCGGTTGTTGTATCGTCACCGAACGATTCGCAAGGAGGCCTCAATGAAGCGCTGGCTACTCGGGCTCACCGCCCTGACTCTCGTAGCGCTCGTCGCGCCGACCGGCGCTGGCGCGCAAGGCAAGGACACACTCACCGTCGCGCTGCCGTCTCACGCGCCCACCCTCGACCCGCACATGCACTTCGAGCGCGTCGGCATCCTGGTCAACATCAACATGTTCGACTCCCTCCTGCACCGCTCGGCGAAGCTCGAGTTCGAGCCGTCGCTGGCACTCTCCTGGAAGGCGCTCAACGACACCACGTGGGAGTTCAAGCTTCGCAAGGGCGTCAAGTTCCACGACGGCTCCACGATGACCGTCGAGGACGTGAAGTATTCGTTCGATCGGGTCCTGGAGCCCGGCAAGGAGAAGAAGAAGTCGCCGCAGTACGGCAACGTGCGCGCGATCAAGGAAGCGAAGGTCGTCGACGCGGATACGATCCAGCTGGTCACCGACAAGCCGTTCCCGCTCTTGCTGGAGCGCCTCGTGTTCTTCCCGATCGTCCCCAAGAAGCACATCGAGAAGGTCGGGGAGGAGGCGTTCGGCAGCACGGCCGCCGTCGGTACCGGCCCCTGGAAGCTCGTCGAGTGGAAGCGGGACCAGCACATCAGACTCGAGGCGTTCGATCAGCACTGGCGCGGCAAGCCGTCGTTCAAGTACCTCGTCTTCCGAGCGATCCCGGAGGTCGCGACGTCGGTCGCCGAGCTGAAGACGGGCGGCGTCGACATCATCCGCAACGTCAACGCCGATCTGTTGTCTGACCTCAAGAATCATCCCCAGACGCGGATCAGCACGACGCCAATCCTCCGTGTGCACTACATCTCCCTCGACATGCGCAGTGCCCCCTTCGACAAGAAGGCCGCACGGCAGGCGGCGAACTACGCGATCGACAAGCAGGCGGTGATCGAGAAGATGATGGCCGGACTCGGGCGTCAGGTGGCCACGGTCGTGCAGCCGCCTGCGTTCGGCTTCGACTCCTCCGTGCAGCCGTACCCATACGACGTGAAGAAGGCGAAGCAACTGCTCGCGAGCGCCGGCTACCCGAACGGTGTCGACATCACCCTCCACAGCTCGGCGGTGGACTGGCGTCCGCACTTCGAGGCCCTCGGGCAGATGCTCACCGAGGCCGGGCTGCGCACGACGACGAAGATGTGGGACCCGGGCCCGGCGTGGAACAAGTTCTTCCAAGCCGAGGGCAAAGCCACCCACGGCCAGTACGGCAGCTGGGGCAATTATTCGGTCTTCGACGCCGACGCCGTGCTACACCCGCTGTATCACACCGAGCCCGGCGGCTGGATCGGCAAGCACTATGCACGTGTCGAAGGGCTCGACAAGCTCATCGACGAGGCACGCTCGAGCGTCGACCAGCCCAAGCGGAAGCGGATCTACGCGGAGATCCAGCGGATGATTCGGGAAGAGGCGCCGTCGGTCTTTCTGTTCACCCAAAACGACACGCTCGGCATCTCCAAGAAGGTCGCCTACGAGGCGCGGCCCGACGAGTGGCTCTGGCTCTTCGCGGCCAAGCCGGTGAACTGAGGGCGTGAAGGAGGCGGCGCCGTGTCGGCATTCCTGATCCGGCGTCTCCTTCGGTTCGTCGTCGTCTGTATCGGCGTCTCGGTCGTCACGTTCTCGATCCTCCACGCCAGCGGCGACCCGGTCTCGCTGATCATGCCCGAGGCCCCGGAGGCCGACCGCGCGAATCTCCGCCTGGCGCTCGGTCTCTCTGATCCCCTCCCCGTACAGTTCGTGCGCTTCGTCTCGAACGCGGCGCGCGGCGATTTCGGCAACTCGTTCTTCCATCGCGAGCCGGCGTTCCGTCTGGTCGTCGAGCGCATGCCGACCACGCTCGGGCTGACGTGCCTGGCCGTGGCGCTGGCGCTCGCCGTCGCGCTCCCCGTCGGCATCTACAGCGCCGTGCGCCGCAACTCGCTCGGCGACCACGCGGCCACGGTCGTCGTCTTCCTGGGCCAGTCGATGCCGGTGTTCTGGATCGGCATCATGCTCATGCTGCTCTTCTCGGTGCAGTGGCGCCTCCTACCCGTGTCGGGCTGGGGCACCTGGTCGTCGATGGTGCTGCCGGCCGTCACGCTCGGCGCATTCACGACCCCGCTCTTCATGCGCATCATCCGCTCGAGCATGCTCGAGGTCATCAACCTCGACTACGTGCGCACGGCGCGGGCCAAGGGCGTTTCCGAGTGGCTCGTGATCTGCCGGCACGCGCTGCGCAACGCCGCGTTGCCGATCGTGACCGTGATCGGACTGCAGTTCGGGCTGCTGCTCGGCGGCGCCGTCCTCACCGAGACGGTGTTCGCGGTGCCCGGTGTCGGGCGACTGATCGTCGGCGCCATCCGGCAGCTCGACTTCCCGATCGTTCAGGCGGGCGTGTTCCTGCTGGCGATCATCATCGTGTCGGTCAACTTCCTGGTGGACGTGCTGTACGTCTACCTGAACCCTACGGTGCGGCTCCGCTGATGGCCATCAGCCTGCCCCAGGCCACGCTCGCGTACGAAACGACCGCCCCAGCGCGAAGCGGCTCGCGCGCGTGGCGGCGTTTCGCGCTGAATCCGGCCGCCATCGCGGGCTCGCTGATCTTGTTGATCGTCATCGGCGCCGCGCTGGCAGCGCCCTGGGTCGCGCCTCACGACCCGGCCAAGCAATCGCTCCTGCGCCGCTTCACGCCGCCGATGGGGCAGGCGGGGAGCAACTCCGCCTATCCCCTGGGCACCGATCAGGTTGGCCGCGACGTGCTGAGCCGAATCATCCACGGCGCGCGCATTTCGCTACTCGTTGGCGTGTCGGCGGTCATCGTGAGCCTCATCCTCGGCGTGACGGCAGGACTGGTCAGCGGCTTCGTCGGCGGCAAGGTCGACACCGTCATCGGCGCCATCGTCGACGTCTGGCTGTCGTTCCCGCAAATCTTGCTGGCTCTCGCCTTCGTGGCTGCGCTCGGACCCAGCCTCGTCACGATCATCGTCGTGCTCGGGCTCACGGGCTGGGAGCGCTACGCGCGCGTGGTGCGGGCCGAAGTGATGGCGCTGCGCGAGAAGGAGTTCGTCGAGGCCGCGCGCGCGATCGGCGTGGGCCGGATACGCGTGATCGTCCGCCACGTGCTGCCCAACACGGTGTCGTCGATCGTCGTGATGTCGACCCTGCAGGTCGCCCAGGCGATCCTGGCCGAAGCGGCGCTCTCGTTCCTCGGCGTCGGCTCGGGCAGCTCGCATCCGACCTGGGGCCAGATGATCTCGCTCGGGCGCGACTTCGTGACCGTGGCCTGGTGGCTCGCGACGTTGCCCGGCCTCGCGATCTTGCTCACCGTGCTCGCGATCAACCTCGTCGGCGATCGCCTTCGCGACGCGCTGGATCCGCGGGCGATCTGATCCGCGTTAGCGCGGGAAGCTGAACACGTTCGCCGGCTCGTGCCCGAGGTCGTGGTCGCGGCGAAGCCGCCGGACCATCTCCAACGCGTACGGCGCACCCTCGAGCAGCTGAGCCAACATCAGGTCGTCGAGCTGGAGCCCGGCGCGGCGTCCCGCCTTCACGCAGAGATCGCGCGTCTCGGCGTCGACCCGATCGGTCGGCTCTGACAGCACCGGCGGCGGCGTCACATCCGGCGCGGCGGCACCGGGCACGAGATTGGGCCGCCGCGTGTGCCACTCGGTGGCGCGCTCGTAGGCGTGACCGATGCGTAGCATGGTCTCCTCGCCGAACGGCCGTCCAAGGATCTGCATCCCGAGCGGCAGACCGCGACGCCCGAAGCCGTTCGGCAGCATCAGCACCGGCTGGCTCGTCACGTTCCACGCGGTCAGCAAGCTCGGTCTCTGCCAGAACGAGACGCTGCGATAGTCGGCGATCAGCGGCGCCTCGCCCATCCCCGCGGTCACGAACGCGTCGAAGCGATCGTAGAGCGGCTGCATCTCGACCATCATCCGGCGATGCTCGCGCGTGGCCTGCACGTAGTCGTTCGCCGTGAACAGCACCGACGGAAACGCGCGCGATCGGAAGTCGGCGCCGAAGTCCCTGGGCCTCGTGACGAGGTTCTTCTGGTGCACGCTGAAGATCTCGCTCTCGGCGATGACGATCTTGACGTCGAAGTAGCTCCCGAGCGGCCGCACGCGGCATTCCTCGAGCTCGGCGCCGAGACGCCGCATCACGTCGAGCGCCGCGTCCATCGCGCGGCGCACGTCCTCGGAGGCCGGCAGGTCCTCCTCCCAGTGGTGGCGAAGCACGCCGATGCGAAGGCCGCGCAGATCTTCGCCGAGTGCCCGGCGATAGCGGGGGATCGGCCGGCTCAAGCTGCCCGCGTCCTTCGGGTCGTAGCCGGCCAGCGCCTCGAGCACGAGCGCGCTGTCTTCGACGGTCCGCGCCAGCGGCCCACAGTGATCGAACGTATAGGAGTTGGTGATGACGCCGGCGCGACTGACCAGGCCGAATGTCGGCATCAGGCCGACGACGCCGCAAAGCGAGGCCGGCCCGCGGATCGACCCGCCGGTATCCGAGCCGAGCGCCACCGGCACCATCCCCGCCGCGACGGCGGCGCCGGACCCCGACGAGGAGCCGCCGGTGAAGTGGGCCAGGTTCCACGGATTACGCGCCGGAGGCCAGGGCAGATCGAACGAGGGGCCGGCGTGCGCCATCTCGTGCGTCGCGAGTTTGCCGAGCAGCACCGCGCCCGCCTCGTAGAGCCGGCTGGTCGTCGTCGCGTCTTCGGTCGGAATCCGGTCGATGAAGACACGGGAATGCGCGGAGGTCAGAATGCCCTTCGTGTCGTAGATGTCCTTCAGCGCGAACGGGATGCCGTGCAGCGGACCGCGCAGCTTGCCGGCCGCGATCTCCGCCTCGGCTGCCCTCGCCTGCCGCCGGGCCAGATCGAAGGTCGGCGTGATGAACGCGCGCGTCTGCGGGTCGTAGCGCTCGACGCGCTGGATCAGCGCGTCGGTCAGCTCGATCGGTGAAAGCTTCCTGGCGGCGATGAGGCCGGCGAGATCGGCGATCGAGAGGTCGTGAAGCTCCGGGGCCATCGGGTTCTCCTTTTCCGGTCTGGAGTATAGCGTTGACGCCCCCGGCGGCGATGGCTACCCTTGGGCCGCGAGGAGAAATCACCATGGCGTTCATGACGAAGGACGGCTTTCGCCTCTACTACGAGGACACCGGCGGCAACGCGCCCGCGGTCATGTTCCTGCACGGCGCGGGCGG
>DATEMW010000076.1:0-40273 GCA_035275385.1 Candidatus Methylomirabilota bacterium
CACGAGGGCGCCGGAGCCGGCGGCCCTGACCCCTGCCACCCGGCTACCCGAGCTCGATGCCTCGGGCTCCGATGCGGTACTCGACGATCTCGTCGCTCATCGCGCTGCCCCGGTGCTTGACGACGCAGAGCATGCGGGCCAGCCGGTTGCCGACCCGCTCGCTGCCGAGGACCACGATCGTGTTGGCGGTGGCGCCGATGTCGCCGGTGGCCACCTTGCGCGCCAGCAGATCCTCGAGCCGCGTCTCTTCGGTCGTCACCAGGAGCAAGGTCGTGAGCGCCGTGTGGTCGTAGTGATGCGAGTCGATGAACTCCCGATGCTTCCACACCGGCAGGCAGATCTCCATCCCGAGTGTCTCGGCGTCGCGGTGGATGGTCTTTCGGTAGAGCTCGTCGAAGATGAAGAACTGGATCGAGTCGGCCGGCGAATCCATCGGCTCCACGCCGTCGACGACGATCCGCCGGGCTCCGGCCGCGCAGTGGAAGTAGACGAACGGCCGCACCGTGTAGAGCGCGTGGTTGTACGCCGCCTTCCAGTTCCAGTCGAACTCGAAGCCGCCATCCGGCGTCGGCACCTGGAAGTCGCGCACGCGGCCCACCCACTTGAGCGTGTTCGAGTAGCTCGCCGCCATCTGCCCGGGCGGCGGATACGGATCGGTCATCGGCGTCACGGTATGCGTCCACGGCGTCAGCGACCAGTCGAAGAGCCGTGCCGCGTACTCGTCGTGCTGCTGCGAGTCGCCGCGGCCGTTCAGATCGAGCACGATGCCGCGGGCGCCGTCGGCGACGCGCCCGTGATCGGCGAACGTGAGCCCCAGATGGGTCTTGCCGATGCCGGTCGCGCCGTAGATCACCGTGAGCGTGCCGGGCAAGAGACCACCGTCGAGCATGGCGTCGAGCTTGGGAATGCCGGTCGAGACTCGCGTGGCCATGGCCGCCGATTCTACAACGTCCTCCCCTTGGTCGCGAACTGCCGCTCGTACAACCGGCGCAGCTCGTC
This sequence comes from Candidatus Methylomirabilota bacterium, assembly GCA_035275385.1. Taxonomy (GTDB): domain Bacteria; phylum Methylomirabilota; class Methylomirabilia; order Rokubacteriales; family CSP1-6; genus AR31. The sequence continues at coordinate 1,000 of DATEMW010000076.1, forward strand.
GAGCGTCGTCGCCTGGCTCGGCGCCTTGTCGTCACGGATCCGCGTGATCCGCGCGAAGCGCAGCGCCATCCCTGACCGGTAGGTCGGGCTCTTCTGGATCTCGTTGTACGCGACCTCGACGACGACCTCGGGCCGCACGCGCACGGTGTAGCCGTCGTCGCTCGTCGCGAGCGCCCACAGGCGCTCGGTCATCGCGACGAACTGCTGGTCGGTGAAGCCCTTGAACGTCTTGCCCACGTCGGCGAAGCCCTCGCCGTCGGCCACGGCGAGATGGTAGTTGGACAGCCACTTGTTGCGCCGGCCCGAGCCGCGATCGACCGCGACGATGACGCAGTCGACGGTCTCGGCGGTCTTCAGCTTGAACCAGCGCTTGCCGCGTCCGCCTGGCTCGTACGTGGATCTCAGATCTTTCGCCACGAGCCCCTCGTGGCCGGCGGCCAGCGCCCGCGCCTGAAACTCTCGGGCGGCCTCGGCCGTCGTCACGATCAGCCGCTCGGCCAGATGCCGGCCGCCGGTCACGCGCGCCAGCGCCTCCCACCGGCGCGCGTACGGCTCGTCGAGCAGCGAGCGACCATCGGCCATGAGGCAGTCGAAGAAGTGAAGCGTGAGCGGCATCTCTCCAACCAGTCGCTCCACGTCGTGGACGCGCCGGAACCGGCGCATCAGCTCCTGGAACGGCAGCGGCCGCCCGGCGGCGTCGAGCGCCAGCACCTCGCCGTCCAGGATGAACGGCGCGCCGGCCAGCTCGCGCCGCGCGATGTCGACGACGTCGGGCAGGCTGCGCGTAACGTCCGAGAGGCGGCGCGTCCAGATGCTCACGCGATCGTCCTCGCGGTGGAGCTGGATCCGCGCGCCGTCGTACTTGTACTCGAGGGCCGTGGTGCCGCCGTGCGCCTCGAGCACCTCGTCGAAGTCCTCGGCGATCTGCGCGAGCATCGGCAAGAGCGGCACACCCGGTCTCACGCTTGCCGCCGTCAGCCCCGCGGCGCCGCTCGTCGCCGCCAGGGTCGCCACGGCTGAGAGGTCGCCCAGCCGCAGCGCCGCCCGGCGCGTGCTCTCGAGCGGCGCCGCAAAGGCGCGCGCGATCGCCTCGAGCACGAGCCCGTCGGAGACGCCGGTGCGCATCTCGCCCGTGATGATGCGCTGCAGCGTGTCACGCTCGTCCGTCGACGCCCGCGCCGCGAGTGTACGCAGTCGATCGTCCCGCGCGCGGCGCGAGCCGGCGCCGCCGGCCTCCGCGACCTCGGCGAATGCGGCGGCGACGTCGGCGAGCGTCAGCGGCGACTGTTCGACCGGCTCGCCGTCCGGCGCCGGCAGCCAGCGCACGCCCAGCACGCGCGGATCCGATTGGGGAAAGGCACGGCCCGCGAGAAACGCCACCGCGGTGCCCACGAGGTCCGGCGGCAGCGTCCGCAGATATTCGGCAAGCAGGGCGAGCTTGTCGAGCCGTCCTGGGCTCGTGCGCAGCCGCCGGCAGAGATCCGCGAGCCGGGAAAGCTCGATCATTCCGAAAATCATTATAAGGATTCTTGACTTGGCCTCCGGCGCGGCCCTACTTTCGTTTCATGCGTCGCCGCCGTGTCCTCTACGACGCGACCTCGCGCGCGGCGGCGACGGCCGCCGAGCTCGTCCGCGGCGACTTCGACGTGGCCGGGCTCTCCGTCGCCGCGGATCCGACGGCCGACGGGCCCGTGGTCGTCCTGATCGGCCGCGACGGCATCGACGCGCGCTGGAGCCAGGCGCCGCTGCGCGTGATCGCCCTCGTCGATGCGGAGAGCGACGGGCCGTGGCCGGCGCACTGGCACGCGGTGCTCCCGGCGGGCGTGAGCGCGGCGATGCTCGGCCGCGCGATCGACAACGCGTTCGCCGATCTCGATCGCGCGGCCGAGGTCGCGCGGCTCGACCGCGAGATGACGCGGCTCGACCGCGAGCTCTCCGAGCTGAACGCGATCGGCATCCGGCTCTCGGCCGAGCGCAACCCGCGCGGCCTCATCGAGACCATCCTGACCAAGGCCCGGGAGATCACCCACAGCGACGCGGGCTCGCTCTATCTGGTCGAGGAGTCCGCCGACGGCACGCGCGACCTCCGCTTCGTCCTGGCCCAGAACGATTCGGTCGACATTCCGTTCCGCGCCGCGCGGCTGCCGCTGACCAGCGAGAGCGTTGCCGGGCACGTGGCGCTGACCGGCGCCATCCTGAACCTGGAGGACGCGTACGAGCCGCCCGTCGGCGCGCCCTTTCACATCAACCGCTCGTTCGACGAGGAGACCGGCTACCGCACCCGGTCGATGCTGGTGGTGCCGATGCGCACGCCGGAGGGCGAGACGATCGGCGCGCTCCAGCTGATCAACTGCAAGCCCGACTTCTCGGCGCAGCTGATCCCGGGCACCGCGACCGAGGGCGCGACGCAGCGCTTCACGGCGCGCCACGAGCAGCTGGCGGGGTCGCTCGCCTCACAGGCGGCGGTGGCGATCCAGAACCGGCGGCTCTACGAGAGCATCCGCGAGCTGTTCGAAGGCTTCGTCAAGGCGTCCGTCACGGCGATCGAGTCGCGCGACCCGACCACCTCCGGCCACTCCGCCCGCGTCGCCAATCTCACCGTGGGCCTGGCGACGGCGATCGACCGCTCGACGACCGGGCCGTATCAGGCGCTCCGCTTCACCGCCGAGGAGATGACCGAGCTCCGGTACGCGGCCCTCCTGCACGACTTCGGCAAGGTCGGCGTACGCGAGCAAGTGCTGGTCAAGGCCAAGAAGCTCTTGCCGGGCGAGCTCGATCGGATCCGCCAGCGCGTCGAGCTGATCAAGCGCGGGCTCGAGCTGCGCTACTCGGCCAGGAAGATCGAGCACCTCGAGCAGAAGGGGCGCCGCAGCTATGCCGCGAAGGCCAAAGCCTTCGACGCCGAGCTGGCGGCCCACGTCGCCGAGCTCGATCGAAGCTTGGCGCGCATCGTCGCGGCCAACGAGCCCGCCGTCCTGCCGCGCGACTTCGCCGCCGGGATCGAGCGGCTGGCGCTCGACGTCTTCGAGGATCACCTGGGCAACCGCGAGACCGTCATCACGCGCGACGAGGCCGAGATTTTGGCGATTCCGCGGGGCAGCCTGACGCCGGCGGAGTTCAAGGAGATCCAGTCGCACGTGATCCACACGTACGAGTTCCTCGCGCGGATCCCGTGGACGCGCGAGTTCCGGCGCATTCCGGAGATCGCGCGCTCTCACCACGAGAAGCTCGACGGCACCGGCTATCCCGAGGGACGACAGCGCGACGAGATCCCCGTGCAGTCCCGGATGATGACCATCGCCGACATCTACGACGCGCTCACCGCCGGCGACCGCCCCTACAAGAAGAGCATCGCCAGAGACGAGGCGCTCGACATCCTGGAGCAGGAGCGCCGCGCCGGCCACCTCGACGGCGCACTGCTCGACGTCTTCGTGGAAGCGAAGATCTACGAGCAGGCGCAGCAGTCGGCCGTCACCCCCTCAGCATCAAGCAAACCGCGCCCCACGCGATGACCGCGGCGAGCGCCACGAGCGCTCGCAAAACCTCGCGTCCAGCCCGCATGCTCTGCAGGTGTTGAGTAGTTCTCGCCAAAAAAAACGCGCGCGATCCGCGACGGTGCAACAACGCGTACGTGACTGCGTGCGAGCTCATCACTGCCTCCTTCTACGACGTTCATCCCACGACGTTCATCGAGAATCAAAACCCTCTGAGGAGTCCGATGACCTTGCCGAGAATCGTGACCGCGCGCCGGGCCGGATCGATGACGATCGGCGCCATCGTCTGGTTCTCGGGCTTGAGCACGACGCGCGAGCCATCGCGCAAGAACCTCTTCACGGTCGCCTCGGTCTCCCCGCCTGCCTCTGACTCGACCATCGCCACGACGATGTCGTTCGGCTGAGCCGAGCTCTGGCGCCTGACGAGCACGAGGTCGCCATCGCAGATGTGCGCCTCGATCATCGACTCGCCGCGCACGCGCAGCGCGAACACGTCCTCGCCGCGGCCGGGCAAGGACGCCGCGGCGATCGGCACGTCGCCCTCGCGGTTTTCCTGAGCCAGGAGCGGCGAGCCCGCGGCGATCCGGCCCAAGATCGGCACGGCGTGATGCGCGCGCGACGCGCCGCCCACGTCGGGCAAACTGAGCGCCCGCGACGTGCGGCCCTCGCTCGGGCGCCGCTGCAGCTCGCCCTTGCGCTCCAGTGCGCGCAGATGATCGAACGCGGCCCGCGGCGTGATGCGGAACCGCCCGCCGATCTCGCGCACGGTCGGCGGCACCCCGTGCTTGGCCTGGAAGCTGCGCATGAAGCTCAGAACTTCGCGCTGTCGGCCCGTCAGCTCTCGCATCCGTCGTCCTCCGTGCCGCGCAGTATCACTCAACTGGTGTTGACTAGTCAACAAAAAGCGAGTGCCTGGTTTTCGGGACAGGAACGGGCTCAGAGAAGGCGGGCTACGCGGGCTCCCAGGGCTCGCAGACCGGGCAGGTCGTCAACCCCTGCTCGCGAGCCTCGGCGACGTGCTTGAAGTACGCGCGCTCGGCCTCGGGAATCCGCGCGACCCAGGCGCAGTCGCTCTTGTGGAACAGGCGCGAGGAGCGCTGAGCGCAATAGGGCTCCCCCGGCTCGACTGCGACGGTGGGCGCGGAGTCGACCGCGGGGCTGGCGACGGGCGTCTCCGATGGCGCGGTCGCGATCGGCGGCTCGATGATCGGCGTCGACGACGGGATGATCGGATCGGGATCGTTGATGTGGAGATTCGTCTCGACGGTCGATCGGAACTCGTCGCTGGCGCGACGGAACTCGCGGAGCGCGCGACCGATCATCCTGCCGAGCTCGGGGAGCTTTCCCGGCCCGAAGACCAGCAGGGCCAGCACCCCGATGACGAGCATCTCCTGAAATCCGATGTCGAACATCGGGGCTTAGAGTAACACGCGCTTCGAGCGCTAGCCGACCCCCGCCAGCCTCGCCAGCTCGGCGAACGAGCTCACGACCACGTCGGCCGCGTCGGCGGGCGCGCCGCCCGCGGGCGCGTAGAGCACGGTCGGCATGCCGACCGCTTTACCGCCCCGGATGTCGGAGGGAATGCTGTCGCCGACCATCGCCGTGTCGGCCGCCTTGAGGCCGAGCCGGTCGAGGGCCATGCGGAAGAGCGGCGCCTCGGGCTTGCCGACGACGACGGGCTGGACGCCCGCCGCAACCGCGACCGATTGCACGATCGAGCCGCAGCCCGGCAGGAAGTCGCCGCCCTCGATCGGCAGGCGCGGATCGATGTTGGGCGTCACGAGCGGCGCCCCGCGGGCGGCGGCCCGCGCCGCCGCGGTGAGCCGCTCGTAGCTCAGATCGAAGTCGTTGCCGACGGCCACGACGGTCGCCGCGCGATAGTCCTTCACGTCCACCAGCTCATGACCGGCGCGCGCGATGACGGCGCCCATCTCGGGCGCGCCGATCGACAAGACGCGCGAGGGGCCGAAGCGCTCGCGGATCACGTCGCCGATGATCTCGAGCGGGGTCAACACGTGCTGCGCGACGGTGACCCCCAGGCGATGGAGCCGGACGCGGAGGTCGGCGCCCGTGGAGCGCGAGTTGTTCGAGACGAACGCCAGCGCGCGCCCGTGCTGGTGGAGGGCGGCGAGCATCTCGGCAGCACCGGGATTGAGCACGTCGCCGCTCCAGATGCAGCCGTCGAGATCGAACACGAACCCGCGAAGCGCCGAGAGGCTCGGGGCGGCCACCGCGCTCAGGCCTCCGTCCGGGCGAAGTCGGCGATCGCGTCGGCGTAGACCTCACCCGTGCGCGCGGCGACCTGACTCCAGCTGAACTGCGACTCGACACGCAGCCGTCCGGCGCGTCCCATCGCGCGGCCGCGCTTCGGATCCTCCAGCAGCACGCGGATGGCCGCGGCCAGCGCGTCCGGCCGCGCCGGCTCTACCAGGGTGCCGGTCTTGCCGTCCTCGACCACCTCGACGATACCGCCGACGGCCGAGGCGACCACCGGCGTCTCGCACGCCATCGCTTCGAGGTTGATCAGACCGAACGGCTCGTAGACCGACGGGCACACGAACACCGAGGCGTGGCTGTAGAGCTGCACGACCTCACTCACCGGCACCATCTCGCCGATCCAGAGGACGTTCGGGTGCTTGGGCAGCGCCTGCTTGAGCCGCGCCTCGATCTCCGGCGTGTCGGGCGCCGATGCGCACAGGACGACCTGCACGCCCGGCGGAAGCTTGGGCGCCGCTTCCAGCAGATGGAAGATCCCCTTCTGATCGGTGATGCGCCCGACGAACAGCACGTAGGGCTCGCGCACTCCGCGCCGCGCCAGCGCGTCGCGCGCCTCGGTCCGGCGAAACTTATCGGGATCGATCCCGTTGTGGATCACGACGACCTTTGCCGGGTCGACCTGGAAGTGCTCGAGGATGTCGTCACGCATCTTGCGCGAGACCGCGATCACCCGATCGGCCGCCTCCACCGCGGTCTTCTCGATCCAGCTCGAGAGCAGATAGCCGCTGCCGAGCTGATCGGCTTTCCAGGGCCGGAGCGGCTCCATGCTGTGCAGGGTCACGCACAGCGGGATCCGGTGGATCGTACGGATCCAGAGGCCGGCCATGTCCGCGTACCAGGTGTGCGCGTGCGCCACCTGGGCGTCGACCGGATCGCGCGTCATCGCGAGCGCGATCGAGAGCGTCTCGAGCGAAGGGGCGTAGAGCGGCTTGTCCTTGCCGGCGCCGACGCGGTCCCAGGGCGTGTAGCCGCGCAGGGTCACGCGTTCGGTCGACTCGGCTGCGGCGCGCTCCCCGAAGCAGCGCACTTCGACGGGCATGAGCCGGCCCAGCGCTTCGGCCAGCTGTCCCACCACGACTCCCGCGCCGCCGTAGATGTGAGGCGGGTACTCGCGGGTCAATAGAAGAGCTTTCACGAGCGGTCGGTACCCTCCGCCTGATCGTCCTCGCGACGTTCGAGCTTCCGCGCGACGGTGCGCACGTCGATGCCAAGCAGCTTCGCCGCCTGCGTCTTGTTGCCGCCGGTGATGCGGAGCGTCTCGTCGAGCAGCCGTTGCTCGACGTCGGCCAGCGGCGTGCCGACCAATTCCAGGATCGCGTCCCGCGGCGGCCGCTTCACGCCCGCGATTTCTTCAGGGAGGTCTTCGGCGTCGATGCGATCCTTGCGGGCGAGCAGCACCATGCGCTCGATGAGGTTCTCGAGCTCGCGCACGTTGCCCGGCCACCGGTACGACTCGAGCCGCTCGAGCGCCTCGTTCGCGAAGCCGTCGAGCTTGCGGCCGTTCTTGGCGGCGTAGACACGCAGGTAGTGCTGGGCGAGCAGGCGGATGTCCTCGTGGCGCTCGCGCAGCGGCGGCACTCGGACGGTGATCACGTTGAGCCGATAGTAGAGATCCTCGCGGAAGCGCTTCTCCTTGACCATGTCGGCCAGGTCCTGGTTGGTCGCGGCCACGATGCGGACGTCGACCTGGATCGTGCGCGTGCCGCCGAGGCGCTCGAACTCGCCCTCCTGCAGCACGCGAAGGATCTTCGGCTGCGTGACCAGCGAGAGGTCGGCCACCTCGTCGAGGAACAAGGTGCCGGCGTTCGCCAGCTCGAAGCGGCCGTCCTTGCGCCCGGCGGCGCCGGTGAACGCGCCCTTCTCGTAGCCGAACAGCTCGGACTCGAGCAACGTCTCCGGCAGCGCCGCGCAATTGACGGCGACGAACGGCCCGTTGCGCCGTCCCGAGCGCTCGTGGATCGCGCGCGCCACCAGCTCCTTGCCGGCGCCGCTCTCCCCCTGGATCAGGATCGTCGCCGAGCTGTCGGCCACCTGCTCGACGAGCGTGAGCATGCGACGGAACGACGGGCTCGAGCCGATCATCTGGCCCTTGGCGCGGATGTCCTCGAGCTGCTTCTTGAGGGCCTTGTTCTGCTCGATGAGATCGCGCCGCTCCAGCGCCTTGTCGACCAGCTTGATGAGCTGCTCGCGGCGGAACGGCTTGGTCAGGAAGTCGTAGGCGCCGTCCTTCATCGCCTTGACGGCTTCCTCGACGGTGCCGAACGCCGTCAGCAAGATCACGTCGACGTCGGGCATGATCGCCTTGGCCGCGCGAAGGAGCTCGAGCCCCGTCAGGCCCGGCATGCGCAGATCGGTGACGATCAGATCGACGCCGCCCGCCTGCACGCGCTCGAGCGCCGCGCGTCCATCGGAGGCGAGCACGACGCGGTACCCCTCGCGGGTCAGCGTGCGCTCGAGGCTCTCGCGCAGGCCCGGGTCGTCGTCGGCGACGAGGAGGGTCGCCGGCTCAGCCATTTTTCACCCGCTTGATCGGCAGCCGGATCGTGAACGTCGCGCCGAGCGGGGCGCGGTTGTCCCAGGTGACGGTGCCCTCATGCTCCTCGGCGATCTGCCTGGTGATCGAAAGGCCGAGCCCGGTCCCCTGCGGCTTCGTCGTGAAGAACTGCTCGAAGAGCCGCGGCATGACCTCCGCGGGAATGCCGCCGCCGGTGTCGGAGACGGCGATCTCCACGGCCTCGCCGTCGAAGCGGCTCCCGATCGTGAGCTCGCCGCCGCTCGACAGGGTCTCGAGCCCGTTCTTGACGAGGTTCAGCACCGCCTGGCGCAAAAGCCCGCGATCGATCTCCATCATCGGCACGTTGGGGTCGAGCTCGACCCGCAAGGTGAGCCCCTGGCGCGTCGCGACCGGCCGCACGAAATCCGCGAGCTCCTGCACGAGATGGTTGATCGACTCTTCGTCGAAGTGCGGCTTCGGGAATCGCGCGAACGCCAGATATTCCTCGGTCAGCGCGTCGAGCGTGGTGACCTGGTCGCGAATCGCCGCCACGAGGCCCGCCGCCTCCTTCATGTCGTCGCCGTCGCTGCGCTCGCGCACGATGTCCTCGAGCATCTCGGCGTTGAGCTCGATGGCGCTGATGGGATTGCGCACCTCGTGCGCGATCCGGAGCGAGAGGCGTCCCACCGTGGCCATCCGCTCGGCGACCACCAGCTCTTGCTGCGCGGTCTGCAGCCGGCTCAAGGTGCCCGTGAGCTCGACGTTCAGCCGCTCGACCTCGCCCCGGGCGCGCCGCTCGCGGTCCGCGACCAGCCCCAAGGTCACCGCGGGCAAGCCGGCCAGCGCCACGAGAATCAGGTGCGGCGTCCAGCCGACCCACGGGGGCACCAGCACCGTCGACCACGCGTAGAGCCCGCCCGCCACCACCGCCGCGCCGAGTCCGACCCAGGGCCCGAAGTAGTACGCGTTCACGGCGACCAGCGGAAAGAACAACAGATAGAAGACGCTGTCACCGGCGCCGGTGAGGCACAGCAGGACGAACACCAGCGAGAGATCGATCGCGAGAGCCCCGATGAAGTAGGCGCGCGTGGCGCGCGGGTTGACCGTGACCAGCGCGAAGATGCCCACCTTGTAGGCCGCGAAACAAAAGACCAGCCAGTAGAGATCGATGTCGCGATAGCGGGGCCGCAGCGGGAAGAACCCGAGCGCGACGAGTCCGCCGACCATCACGACGGCCAGCAGCACCGCGAAAACGCGCTCGTCTCGCTCCAGCAGCCGAAAGCTGGCGTGCCACGGCTTGCGCTCGGCGGTGATGGCCATCTCCACGCCGACTATAGCATTGCGGCCAATCACGGCCTCTCGCCGCGGCGGCGGATCGCGATCGTGACCCAGATCGCGACGATGACGAGCACGCCGAGCGTAATCCAGCGCTCGATCCGGTGCACGTCGGCGAAGACCTGCTCGACCTGATCGGCGAAGAGGTACGCGAGGAAGAAGCCGAACGGCACGCTCACGAGCGCGGCGCCGGCATCGACGGCCAGGAATTTCCAGAAGGGCACCCGGGCGATCCCCGCAGTGAGAAAGGCCGCGGCCCGAAGGCCCATCACGTGGCGGGCCGTGAAGACGATCTTCACCCCGTTGTTGCGATAGGCGGCCTTGAGCCGCTCTTCGCGGGCCGGGCTCAGCACCCAGCGGACCGGCCGCCAGCCGAGAACCCGTTCACCCCAATGGTGCCCCACCCAATAGAGGGCGATGTCGCCCGAAAGCACGCCCACGAAGCAGACGGGCAGCGCGATCCACCACCGAAGGACGAGCTGGTGCGACAGGACCCCACCCGTAATAATCGGCAGCTCCTCGGGGATCGGAACGCCAAGCCCGGCGAGGAAGAGAATGAGAAGCAGCCCGACGTAACCGAGCTGCTCTATGAGTGAGGCGACCAGATCGCACCTCGAGCCAGATTTCGGTTTCCGGAAGTTGCTGACCACAGTGTATACTTCGATAGTCCTGTGCGGTCAGAAGGAGCCCTTCCATGGCGGTCAAACTCTTCGTAGGCGGTTTATCCTTTTCCACCTCCAACGAGCGCCTGCGCGAAGCATTCGCGGCGGTCGGCAGCGTCGAATCCGCGAGTGTCGTGACCGACCGGGACACCGGCCGTTCGCGGGGCTTCGGGTTCGTCGAGATGGCGACCCCCGAGGAAGCTGAGCAGGCCATTAGCCGCCTCAACGGCACGAACCTCGACGGCCGAACCATTCAGGTCGAGAAGGCGAAGGCCCCAGGGTCAGGCGGGGGAGGCGATCGGCGCGGCGGCGGGGGCGGCGGCCGCGGTGGGTTCGGCGGCGGTGGTGGCGGCGGCCGGGGCGGCGGTGCCCGCGGCGGCCGCTGGTAGCACCGCTCTCATCCACTAGCGTTTTATCGCTCGAATGTGCAGGGCGGTAGTCTGCCCGTATGACGACCGTCCTGCACACCGAGTCCTCGGTCGGCCACGGCGGCCAGGAAATTCGTACGGTCGCCGAGGCGCGCTGGCTCCTCGCCCACGGCTGGGGAGCCCTGATCGCCTGCCAACCGGATAGCCCCCTTCTGGCCGAGGCCAGGGCCTCGGCGATCCCTGTCGAGGCGATCCCCATGCGGGGCGCGACGGACCTGGGCGCGCTCCTCCGGCTTCGACGGCTCATCCGCGAGCGCGCCGTCAGCGTGGTCCACACCCATAGCTCGGTCGACAGCTGGCTCGGCGGCGTGGCCGCCAAATCGCTCGGCCGGCCGGTCGTCCGCACCCGCCACGTCTCGATCGCGATCGGCCGCCGGCGCGCCCTGGTCTATCGGCTCGCGGATCGGATCATCACCAGCGGTGAGAGCGTACGCTCGATCGTGATCGCCGCCGGGATCGCGCCGGAGCGCGTCGTGTCGATCTCGGCCGGCGTCGACGGCGATCGGTTCCATCCGGGCGTATCCGGCGTAGCCGTCCGCGGCGAGCTGGGGCTGGGCAAGGCGCCCGTGGTCGGGCTCGTGGCCAACGTGCGGGGCTCGAAGGGCCATAACGTGTTCCTCGAAGCGGCGCGCGATGTGCTGGCGCGCGAGCCCCGCGCGCGCTTTCTCATCGTCGGCGACGGCGTGGGCTTCGACGAGGTCTCGCGCCGCGTGCGCGACATGGGGCTCGACGCCTCAGTACGCCTGACCGGATTTCGCCGGGACATTCCCGAGGTGATGGCCGCGCTCGACGTGCTGGTGCTGCCGTCGATCAGGTCGGAGGCGATCCCGCAGGTGATTCCGCAGGCCCTGGCCGTCGGCACTCCGGTGGTCGCCTCGACGGTGGGCGGCAGCCCCGAGCTGATCCGCGACGGCGAGAACGGGCGGCTGGTGCCCCCGGGCGACGCGAGCGCGCTCGCGGGCGCGATCCTGGCGCTGCTCGCCGATCCCGACCGCGCGCGCGCGATGGCGCTCGCGGGCCAGGCGCTGATACGCGAGCGCTACTCGATCGACGCCACGATGGCGCGGACCACGGCGGTCTACCGCGAGCTGCTCGAGCGCTAGTTCTACGGTGTTTCTATATATAGTAATATTATGATATAGAGATTATGTGAGCCCGACGCTCTCGATCGACCTCCAGTCGTTCAAGGCGGAGTTCTTCAAGGCGCTGGCCCACCCCGTCCGCATCCGGATCCTCGAGGTCCTACGGGCCGGCGAGCATAGCGTGCAGGAGCTGCAGGCCCGGCTCGACCTCGATCAGTCGACGGTCTCCCAGCAGCTGGCGGTACTTCGTACCAAGAACATCGTGACCGCCCGCAAGGAAGGCACGACCGTCCGGTACGAGATCCGCGATCCACTGGTCGGCGACCTTCTCGACGTGGCCCGTCGCATCTTCAACAATCAGCTGGCCGGCTCCCAGACGATGCTGCGAGCGCTCCGTCAGGAAACGCGCCGGCCGGCGAAGCGCTGACCGTGCTGCGCCAGCTCCGCACCGCGTTCCGTACGGGCATCGTCACCGAACCGGTGCGGGCCTCCGCCGAGCTCGAGCGGGTCGGCGAGCGGCTCGCGACCGAAATCTCGCGGCTCTTCAGCCGCGCGCTCGCGATCCGTCAGGTCGATGCCGGCTCGTGCAACGGCTGCGAGCTCGAGATCGGTGGCCTCACAGGCCCGCACTACGACCTCGAGCGATTCGGCGTGCACTTCGTGGCCTCGCCGCGCCACGCCGATTGCCTGCTGGTGACCGGTCCGGTGACCCGCAACATGGCCGAAGCGCTACGGCGCACGTGGTTGGCGACGCCGGATCCGAAGTTCGTCGTGGCGGTCGGCGACTGCGGGCGCGACGGGGGAATCTTCCGCAGCTCCTACGCGGTCGTGGGCGGCGTCGGCGAAGTGGTCCCGGTCGACGCGGTCATCCCCGGATGCCCGCCCTCGCCCGCAGCGCTCCTGGCCGGCCTTCTCGAGGCGATAGGCCGCCGTCGATGACCCGACTGGTCTACGGGCTCGTCACGCTCATGGGCGTGGTGGTCGGCGTCGCGGGCGCGTACGGCGCCGCGGGCGGCGCCGGCACCTTGCGAATAGGCTGGCTCGTGCCGCTCGGCGGTCTTGAGCTGACGCTCGATCCCCTCGCCGGGTTCTTCCTCGCGCTGATCGGCTTCGCGGCCGTGCCGGCGTCGATCTACGCCATCGGCTCCTCGGACGGCGACGGGCGGGGCCGCTTCGCATACGCCGCGTTCGTGGCGTCGATGTGCGTCGTCCCGCTCGCCGGGAACGTGATGACCTTCGTGCTCGCCTGGGAGCTCATGTCGCTGGCGTCATACTTCCTGGTGCTCCGCGACCCCGACTCGCGAGAATCGGTACGCGCCGGCTGGATCTACCTCGTCATGACCCACGCCGGGCTCGCCTGTCTGCTCGGAGGCATGCTGCTGCTCGGTGCCGACATCGGCAGCCTCAGGTTCGCAGATTGGCGGGCGGCGGCGCCGACGCTGACCCCCACGACCCGGAACGTGGCCTTCGTGCTGATGGCCCTCGGCTTCGCCGGCAAGGCCGGCGTGATACCGCTGCACATCTGGCTGCCGCTCGCGCATCCGGCGGCGCCGAGCCACGTCTCGGCGCTGATGTCCGGCGTCATGATCAAGCTGGGCGTCTACGGGCTCATGCGCGTGAGCCTCGACTGGCTTGGATCGGGTGCGCCGTGGTGGGGCGTCGCCCTCCTGATCGCCGGCGCTGCGTCCTCGGTGATCGGCGTGCTCTACGCGCTGGTCGAGCACGACCTCAAGCGCCTGCTCGCGTTCCACAGCATCGAGAACATAGGGATCATCCTGCTCGGCCTCGGCAGCGCTGTGTCGTATCGAGTCGCCGGCCTCGAGGCGCTCGCGCTCCTCGGGTTGATCGCGGCGCTCTATCACACGGTCAACCATGCCGCATTCAAGGCGCTACTGTTCCTGGGCGCGGGCGCCGTCGTCCACGCGACCGGCACGCGAAACATGGAGGCGATGGGCGGGCTCATCAAGCGGATGCCGTGGACCGCCGCCTGCTTCCTGATCGGCTCCGCGGCGATCGCGGCCTTGCCGCCTCTCAACGGCTTCGTGAGTGAATGGCTGACGTTCCTGGCCATGTTTCAGAACGCGAGCCTCGGCGCGGTCGGGCAGAGCCTGGTCTTCACGCTCGGCATCGCGAGCCTCGCGCTGACCGGTGGTCTCGCGATGGCGTGCTTCGTGAAAGCCTTTGGTATCACGTTCCTCGCTCTTCCCCGGAGCGACGCCGCTGCCCACGCCGACGAGGCGAGCCCGACCGTGCGCGTGGCGATGCTCGCGCTGGCCGCCGCCTGCATCGGCCTCGGCGTGGCTTCGACGCTGGTCGTTCCGGCGTTCGAGCACGTGGCGGCGTCGGTCCTGCGAACCGCGCCCCGAGCGACAGCGGGCCACTGGCTCACCCTGCGCGTGTCGGGCGATTTTGCCAGCCTGTCGACCGCGGCGATCGCCGTCGCCCTGGCCGCGGCGCTCCTCGGCTCGCTCGCGATACTGCGGCTCGTGGGCGCCTCGCACCGCACACGCAGCGACGAGACGTGGGGCTGCGGCCGGATATTACAGACCGCGCGAATGGAATACACGGCGACCGCATTCGCCAATCCCTTCAAGCGGGTCTTCGATTTCTTCTACCGGCCCACGACGCGCCTGGACATCGAGTCCCATCCCGAGTCGCGGTTCTTCGTCCAGCGCATCGAATACGAGAGCCCGACGCGCTCCATCTTCGAAGATTGGCTCTATCGGCCCTCGCTCGACCTTCTCGTCAGGGGCGCGCGCGTCGTCGGCACGCTGCAGTCGGGCAGCACGAATCAGTATCTGGCATACATCCTGGCCGCGCTCCTGCTCCTGTTGGTCCTCGCGTGATGGCCGACGTCGCCGCCGCGCTCCTGCAACTCCTGATCGTCGCCGCCGGCGCCCCGTTGATCGTCGGCGCGCTCCGCACCCTGAAGGCACGGCTGGTCGGCCGTCGTGGCCCGAGCCCATGGCAGCCCTACGCCGAGCTGCGCAAGCTGATCTCCAAGGAAGCGGTCGTCTCCACGACGACCTCATGGGTGTTTCGTGCCACTCCGTACGTCCTGGTCGCGACCTTGCTGGTTGCGGCGATGATCGTCCCGATCGCAGTCGCACGGCCGCCGCTGGCGTTCGCCGGCAACATCATCTTGCTCGTCTACCTCTTCATGCTCGGCACGTTCTTCCTGGCGCTGGCGGGCCTGGACGCGGGCAGCGCCTTCGGCGGCATGGGCTCGAGCCGCGAGGTAGCCGTCGCCGCGCTCGCCGAGCCGACGATCATCGTTGCGGTGTTTGCACTCGCACTGCGTGCCGGCACGATCGATCTCGGCCGCATCGCGGAGCGGTTCGGCGCTGAGCCCTGGCTGGCGGCCAATCCCGCGCACCTGCTGGCATTCGCCGCCTTCTTCATCGTCATGCTGGCCGAGACGGGGCGGCTTCCCGTCGACAACCCGGCGACTCACCTGGAGCTGACGATGATCCACGAGGCGATGGTGCTCGAGTACTCGGGTCGATACCTGGCGCTGATCGAATGGGCAGCGGCGATGAAGCTTTTCCTATTCATGGCGCTCCTGGCGAACCTCTTCTTTCCCTGGGGTTTGAGCGCTCCGACCGGCCTCGTTCCGATCGCCGTGAGCCTTCTCAGCTTGACCCTGAAGCTCGGAGTGCTGACGGTGGCCGTTGCGGTGCTCGAGGTCGCGGTGGCGAAGCTCAGACTATTCCGCGTTCCCGAGCTGCTCGCCGGCTCGTTCGCGCTGGCCCTGTTGTCGCTTATGGCGGTATTCGTCGTCCGATGACGACCGCATCGAACCTCCTGACATTCCTCTGCCTGGCGATCACCTTGCTCATCGTGTGGCGACGGAGCTGGCCGGCGCGTTTGAGGCTCTTCGCCGCCCAATCGCTGCTGCTCGCAATCCTGGCGGGCACGATCGGCGTTCTCGCGCAGCGACGCGGGCTGTTCCTGGTAGCCGCGGTCGTCGTGGTCGTCAAGGTCTGGGCGATCCCCCGCGTGCTCGCACGCATCGGCTCCGGCGCACCGGTCCGACCGATCGCACCCGGTCGATCCTCGGGAATCGCGCTCCTGGTCGCCGGAGCTCTCGTCGTCGCGGCATACGTCGTCATGCTTCCGGTCACCGCGGCAGCGGAGCTGCCGACCGGCGGCGCCATCCCGCTCGCGTTCGCGATGGCCCTGATCGGCCTCGCCCTGTGCGTCACGGGCCGCGACGCGCTGAGCCACATCCTGGGCTTCCTCGTCTTCGAGAACGGGATCTTCGGCCTCGCGATCCTGGCCACCTATGGGCTGCCGGGTATCGTCGAGGCCGGCGTCTTCCTCGACGTGCTGGTCATCGTCCTCATCATGGAAGCCGTGGTCGTGCAGGTGCGCCGCGAGCACGCCTCGATCGATGTCGATCGCCTCCGAGAGCTCCGCGGATGATGTTGCTGGCCGTCCTGGCAATTCCGCTGGTCGGCGCCGCTCTGCTCTGGCGAGCAACCAATCGCCTGGCGACGACGCTGCACGCGGTGACGGCGGCCTCGACGCTCGCGGCCGGGCTCGCGGTGGCCGTCATGGTCAACGCGGGCGAGACACTGGTGGCGTTCGACGGGCTGCTCCGTGCCGACGCGCTGTCGGCGTGGATGATCGCCCTCATCGGCATCGTCGGCGGGCTCGCCGCCTCGGAGGCGCCACGCTACGTCGTGCCGGGCGAGCCGCGTCGCTTCTATCCGCTCTTCCACTTGTTCGTGTTCACGATGCTGCTCGCGGTCTCTACCGACGACGTCGGCCTCATGTGGGTCGCCGTCGAAGGCACGACGCTCGCGTCGGTCTTCCTGGTCAACTTCGAGCGCACGCGCGCCTCGCTCGAGGCGTCGTACAAGTACCTCTTGATCTGCTCGGTAGGTATCGCGATCGCATTCCTCGGCACCGTGCTCGTGTACTTCGCGGGCATCCAGCAGTTCGGCGACGAGACGCACGCGCTCCGGTACACGACCTTGCTGCGGCTGGCCCCCGGGCTCTCGCCGCGCGTCATCGAGCTCGCCTTCGTCTTCCTCGTCGTCGGCTACGGGACGAAGGCCGGACTGGCGCCGATGCACACGTGGCTGCCGGACGCTCACAGCGAGGCGCCGGCACCGGTGAGCGCGCTCATGTCGGGCGTCCTGCTGAGCGTCGGGGTGTACGCGATCGCGCGCTTCAAGCCCGCCGTCGACGCGGCAGCTGGGCCCACATTCGCGCGCGGGATCATGCTGACGCTCGGCCTGCTGTCGATCGCGGTGGCGTCCGCGTTTCTGTGGACGTCGCCCAACTACAAGCGCGCGCTCGCGTACTCGAGCGTCGAGCACATCGGGCTGGTGTGCCTCGGGCTCGGATTCGGCGGGCCGGTCGCTACCGCCGGCGCCCTCCTGCACGTTGCGAACCACGCACTCGCCAAGTCGGCCGGCTTTCTGATGTCGGGGCGCATCCGCGCCGCATACGGCTCGGCCGAGATCGGCTCGGTGCGCGGCGTCATGAAGCACATGCCTCGGACGGGAGCGGCGTTCCTGACCTCGATCCTGGCACTCGTGGGCCTGCCTCCCTTCGGGCTCTTCGTCAGCGAGGTGATGATCTTTGCCGCGGGCTTCAAGCAAGGGTTCCCGCTCGTGGCGGGCATCGCGCTCCTGCTGCTCGTGATCGCCTTCGCGGGGCTGCTCCGCGGCGTTCACCACATCCTCTACGGGGCTCCCGCCGGCGAGCCCGTGGCCGAGGTGGCCGGCTGGCCCTCGGTGGTGCCGGTCGCCGCGGCGCTCGGCGTGCTGCTCCTCACCGGGCTGGCGTGGCCGCCGGGATTCGGCGAAGCCCTCGACCGCCTTGCCGCGATCGTGAGTCCCTGAATGCCGGTGACGATCTCGCTCGACACCCTGCGCAAGGCCGTCGTCGCCGCCGGGGCCACGGGCGTCGGCGCGCCGCACGACGGCTCGATCCAGTGCCGGCTACCGGCCTGGGAAGTGCCCGCGCTCGCTGATCGTCTGGCGGCAGTCGGCGCGCGCTGCCAGTTCATGGCCGCCGCCGACACGCGCACGGCAGCCAGCGGCGACTTCACCCTCGCTTACGTTTTCGCCCCACCGCAGCTCGCGCCGTCGGTCAGCGTGCTGGCGGCCGTTCCGGCCGGGACGGCCCGCTTCGCCTCGCTCGCGACGCGTTCGTTCGCGGCGAGCCGCTTCGAGCGGGAGATCCACGACCTGTTCGGTCTGGTTCCAGAGGGCCATCCGGACTTGCGCCGGCTCGCGCTGCACCAGTACTGGCCAGAGGGGTATCACCCGCTCCGCCGCGACGTCGCGCCCCGGACGGATTTCGTCGACACCGGCGAGCCGTTTCCGTTCCGGCGGGTCGACGGCGAGGGCATCTTCGAGATCACCGTGGGGCCGGTTCACGCCGGAATCATCGAGCCCGGCCATTTTCGCTTCAGCGTCGAAGGCGAGACGATCGTGAATCTCGAGACACGCCTGGGCTTCGTTCACAAGGGGACGGAACGGCTGCTGGCAGAGTCAGCCCTCGAGCGTGGACCAGAGCTCGCCGAGCGGGTCTCGGGCGACACGACCGTCGGCCACGTCATGGCCTTCTGTCAGGCGCTCGAGGCCCTCGCCGGCTGCGTAGTGCCGCCCCGCGCGCGCCTGCTTCGGCTCGTCCTGCTCGAGCTCGAGCGGATCTACAACCACGTCGGTGACGTGGGCATGATCGTGAACGACACCGGATTCGCCTTCGGGCACGCGCACTGCTTCCGAATTCGCGAAGAGCTGCTGCGGCTCAACGAACGGCTCACCGGCCACCGTCTGATGCGCGGAGCGGTGGTGCCGGGCGGAGTGGCGGGCCCGATCGCTGCCGTGCCGCTGCTCGAGGCTGCGACGGCCGCCGGCAATCTGGTCGCGGAGTTCGCCGCGGTCACGCGGGTCTGCCTGGACAACACGCTGGTCCTCGAACGGCTCCAGGGGACCGGTCGTCTGACCGCGCGGACTGCGGAGGAGATGCAAGTGGTCGGGCTCGTCGGACGTGCGAGCGGGATCGATGCCGATGTCCGCCGCGACGCGCCCTTCGCCGCCTACGACGGCGCCCACGTGCGCGTGGCGGTGTACGGAGCGGGCGACGTGTGGGCGCGGACGATGGTGCGCCTGGACGAAGCGCGCGAGGCGGCGCGCCTCATCGGCGAGGCCGCCCGCCGCGACACGAGCGGACCCGTGCGAGCCTCGCTGCCGCCCTTCAAGGCCGGCGCGCACGCCTTCGGGCTCGTCGAAGCGTGGCGCGGGCCCGTGTGGCACTGGGTGCTCGCTGACGGCCCCAAGTCGCTCAGTCGCGTGAAGATCGTCGACCCGTCCTTTCGTAACTGGCCGGCGCTCGAATACGCGGTACTCAACAACATCGTTCCGGATTTTCCCCTCTGTAACAAGTCCTTCAACCTCTCGTACTCGGGGAACGATCTCTAGACGACCCTGCCGCCGCCGACCGACCGCGCCGAGAAGCGGCGCATGTCGGCCTTCTCGGAGCGGCCTTCCGCTTCGATCACGAAGCCCGCCGCCTCGACCGCCCGCTCGGTGTCCCGGTTGGGGTGACAGCCGCCGCTGACCCACGTCCACACCGGCTCCACGCGATCTTGAAATATCGCCTTCCACCGTCGCCGCGAGCGTACGTGCTCCAGCATCCGTAGCCGGCCATCGCGCCGCAGCACGCGCTTGACCTCGGCGAGGCCCCGCGCGGGCTCCCGCACGGTGCAGAAGACCAGGCTCGAGACCACGGTGTCGAAGGCGTCGTCGCGGAAGGGCAGCGCCTCGGCGCTTCCCTGCACCAGCGGCACGGTCGGCGCGCGGCGCCGGGCACGCGCGAGCGAGTCCCAGGCCGGATCGAGACCGATCGGACGAACGTCACGGGAATAGAGCGCGAGCCCGCGTCCGGTGCCGCAGCCGACGTCGAGCGTTCGGCCGCGCGCGCCGGCGGCGAGCCAGCGCCGCCAGGCGTCGAGGCCCGTACGCTCGAGCACCGCGCAGAGCCCGTCGTAGAGCCACGGGATCTGCTCGACCCCGCGCACTCAGGCCTCGGGAAAGACGACGAGCGCGCCCGTGTAGTTGTGGAAGAAGTTGCGGCGGCCGATCGGCGCGAACTCGCCGTTGCCGAAGAACCCGACCAGCGGGAATTCGCCGAGCTTCTCGCGGATCAAGGTCACGTCGTGATCGGCGACGCCGAAGAGCCCGCGGCCGCGTCCGGCGCAATCGAAGTAGCAGCCGAACGCCGGCCGCCGCCCGGCGAGCCGCCCCGCGAGCTCGTCGAGCATCTCGATCAGGTCGTCGCGCGAGGCCTGCGCATCGCGGATCTGGAACTGCAGGGTCTGTCCAATCCGCACGCGCTCGGCGACGGCCAGGGCGCCGCTCGCCTGATCAGCGCCGACCAGATTGCGCACGAGGAAGTCGCCGCGCTCGAGGGGCGACTTGGCCGGATCCATCGCGAGCCCGGCGAAGACGCCAGCGTGTCGAATACGCGACTCGGTGTCGGGGTTCGCGCGGATCGCCTGGGTGAGCACCTCCAGCGCCGGCCGGCTCGCGATCCGCTGGATCACGTTGGCGTCGGCGTGCGTGATCACGTACGGCTCGCCGATCGGCGTGCAGCCCTGCGTGACGCCGATCAGCGGCGAGAGCCCGGAGAGCGCGACGCCGACCAGCGCGCCTTCGGTCGCGTCGGTGTTATAGAGCTCGAACATCGGCGAGCCCGCCGCGACCGCGCCGAGCACGGGCACGAAGCCGAGCGCTTCACCGAGCTCGTTCAGGAGCGCCGGCGGGTTGCAGCCGATGGCGTCGGGCAGCACGAGCACGCAGCCGCCTTCCGCGACGGTCGGCCCGATCTGCTGGCCGAGCTCAGCGCCGAGCTGGGGCCGCTCGCCCTGGCGCTCGAACGAAAACGGCGTGGCGACGAGACGCTCGCAGCGGACCGCGAGCACCGCGACGGCCAGATCCTCTTCCACTTCGCGGCGCTCGGTCAGGATCCCGGTGCCGCTGCAGCCGATGACGACCGGCGCTCCGGTGACGCGCCGGACCGCGTGCAGCGCCTCGTGAGCGCGCGCCCGGGCGTCGCCAGTGGTGAAGACGAGGGCGAGGTCGGCGCGATCGGCGCCGCTCCGCTCGAGGGCCTGTAGCGATGCCTCGAGCGCGGCGTTGTCGGCGGTGCCGCCCACGGCGAGACCGGTTCCCGCGGCGATCATGCCTGGACTCTACCACCGTTGCTGCTACACTTTTTGCCGCGATGGGCCTCACGATCACCCAGGTCGACGCGTTCACCGACACGCCGTTCGCCGGCAACCCCGCGGCGGTCTGCCTCTTGCCGTCGCCGCGCGACGAGGGCTGGATGCAGAGCGTCGCGCGCGAGATGAACCTCTCCGAGACGGCGTTTCTCGTACGCCAGGCCGACGGCTTCGGGCTGCGCTGGTTCACGCCGGCGGTCGAGGTTGCTCTATGCGGTCACGCGACCTTGGCGAGCGCTCACGTGCTCTGGCAAGAAGGGCACCTGCCCGCCACTCGGCAGGCGCGTTTTCACACCAAGAGCGGGCTCCTCACCGGCGACCGCGCGGGCGAGTGGATCGAGCTCGACTTTCCCGCCAAGCGCGAAGAGGCAGCGCCGGCGCCCGACGGCCTCGCCGAGGCTCTCGGCGCGGCGCCGAAATACGTCGGCCGAAACCAGTTCGACTACCTCGTCGAGGTGGACAGCGAGGAGACGGTCAGGCGGCTCACGCCGAATCACACGGCGCTCGCGGCGCTCCCGGTTCGCGGTGTGATCGTGACGAGCCGCGCTGCGTCGCAGGGGTACGACTTCGTTTCGCGGTTCTTCGCGCCGGGCTCCGGCATCGCGGAAGACCCGGTGACGGGCTCGGCCCATTGCGCGCTCGGGCCGTTCTGGCAGGCGCGCCTGGGCAAGAGCGACCTCCTCGCCTATCAGGCCTCGTCGCGCGGCGGCGTCGTTCGGGTTCGCGTCGCGGGCGACCGCGTCAAGCTCGGCGGCAAGGCCGTCACCGTGCTGCGCGGCGAGCTGCTCGCACCGTAGCCGACACCCCCGCGATCACTGGATCACCTGGTCCGCACGGACCAGCACCGATTGCGGGATGCTCAGACCAAGCGCCTTGGCGGTCTTTACGTTGACGATCAGGTCGAACTTCGTCGGCTGCTCGACCGGCAGATCAGCCGGCTTGGCCCCCTTCAGGATCTTGTCGACGTAGCCCGCCGCGCGGCGCGCGCCATCGCGCAGGTCGGGGCCGTAGCTCATGAGCCCGCCGGCCTCGGAATAAAGCGAGTAAGGGTAGAGCGCCGGCAGCCGGTTGGTCGCGACGAGATCGACGATCTGCGCGGATCGCGAGTGAAGGCGCGCGCAGTCGAGCACGAGCATCGCATCCAGCCGCTGGCGCGCTGCCGTCGCGATCACGCTCGCCGGGTCCTGCGTCCTGCTCACCGCCAGCGACAACGGCGTGACCTTCAAGAGGCTCGCCGCCGCCTGCGTCTCCTTCCATTCGCTCTCGCCGAGCGGCTCGCCCGGCCCGCACCAGAGCACGCCGACGCGCGAGAGCTTCGGCACCATCTCGCGAAGAATCTCCAGACGCTTGCGGCTGAGCTCGGGCGAGATCATGGTGAGGCCGGTGACGTTGCCGCCGGGGCGGGCCAGGCTCGCCACCAAGCCCTGCATGACCGCGTCGCCGCTCGACACCATCACGATCGGAATCGTCCGGGTCGCGCGCTTCGCGGCCAGCGAGGCGACCCCGCTCTGCGTCACGATCACGTCCATCTTCAGGCGGATCAGCTCCGCGACGAGATCGGGAAGCTTTCCCAGCTGTCCTTGCGCGTACCGAACCTCGATCGTCACGTCGCGCCCTTCTTGATAGCCGAGATCCCGCAGCCCTTGGCGGAACGCGTCGAGATGCGGGTTGTCGCTCGGTCCCGAGCGCATGCTCACGAAGCCGATGCGCCGCGGCGACGCCGACTGCGCCGAGACGCCCAGCGGCGAAGCCAGCAGGCTGAGCACGACGGCCAGCGCCAGCAATCGCGCCGCGAGCATGCGCCAGAGCACGGTCACGATCGGGCTTTCACAGGCGATAGAGCATCCAGTAGACCAGCACGCCGGTCACCGAGACGTAGAGCCAGATCGGGAGCGTGAAGCGCGCGATCCGCCTGTGACGCGCAAAGTCGCTCCTGAGCGCGCGATAGACGGTTGTGAGCGCCAGCGGAACGATCACCGCGGCCAGGATGATGTGCGAGATCAGCAGCGGGAAGTACACGGCGCGGATCCAGCCGACGCCGCCGAACGGCCGCGAGCCGGCCAGCGAATGGTACGTGACGTACGAGACCAGGAACGCGATCGAGACCACGAGCGCCGAGACCATGCACGTCTTGTGCGCGATCACACGCCGGCGCCGGATGAACACCCAGCCGGCAGTCAGCAGCGCGGCGCTCGTCGCGTTCAGGCACGCGTTCAGCAACGGGAGCGCCCCGACCGAGGCACCGGCCTCGGTCTGCGGCTTCTCGCCCAGCAGCAGGTAGCCGACGACGGCGACGACCGCGACCGAGATCACACCGATCGCGCCGAGTGCCGAACGATCGCCGCCGGCCGGCACGCTCATCGAAGCGTCACGAAGAAGGCGACGGCCGCGACGAACATGAGCGCGGTCGTCAGCCAGCCCAGCACGTTGAGCCAGAGGCCGTTCGTGCGCTCGCCCATGACGGCGGGGTTACTCCCGACCAGCATGACGAGCAGGAGCAGCGGCGGCGCCAGGAGCCCGTTGAGCAGCGCCGAGAGAAACAGCATGCGGATGGGGCTCGTGCCGGTGAGGTTGAGCGCCATGCCCGCGATCACCGCGCCGCCGAACACCAGATAGAAGTATCGGCCGCGGCGCGGAGTGAGATCGAGCCCGGAACGCCAGCCGAACACCTCGGCGATCGCGAACGAGGCCGATGCCGCCAGGACGGGGACGGCCAGAAGACCGGTCCCGATGAGCCCGATGCCGAAGAGCAGATAGGCGCCGTCGCCCGCCAGCGGACGCAACGCCTCGGCCGCCTCGCGAGCGGTCTCGATCTCCGTGCGGCCCGACGCATGCAGCGTCGCCCCGGTCGTGAGCATGATGAAGAACATGACGAGGTTGGAGAACAGCATGCCCGTGGTGACGTCGAGCCGCGCGTCGGTGAGCTCGTGCGCGCTGGCGCCGCGCCGTGCCGCCACGGTGCGCCGGCCCCGCGCCTTTTCTTCCTCCACCTCGTGCGAGGCCTGCCAGAAGAAGAGATACGGCGAGATGGTCGTGCCGAGCACGGCGACCATCGTCGTCACGTAGAGCGAATCCCAGCGCATGTTCGGGATGAGCGTCGCGTGCGCGACCGCGCCCCAGTCCGGCTTGACCAGGAACGCGGTGATCACGTACGCGAGCAAGGCCGCGGTCAGCCACTTGAGATACCGGGCGAAGGTCGCGTAGGCCGCGTAGACCGTGCCGAGAAGGATCAAGAGGCCGAGCACCGGGACGGACACGAGCCGCGGCACGCCCGTGAGCATCTGCGCTACGCCGGCCATGCCGGAGAGATCGGCGGCGATGTTGAACACGTTGGCGATCATCAGGAGCAGGCACGCGACGTAGAGGTAGGGACGCGGATAGTGATCGCGGATCGCGGCAGCCAGGCCGCGGCCGCTGACGAGGCCGATGCGGGCGCAGATGAGCTGCACGGCCGCCATCAATGGAAACGTCGCCAGCGCCATCCAGAGCGCGCCGTAGCCCAGCGCGGCGCCGGCGACCGAATAGGTCGCGATCCCGCTCGGGTCGTCGTCGGCTGCGCCGGTGACGAGCCCCGGCCCGAGAATCCTGAAATAGCGGACCAGCGGATTCTGGCTGTGCCGGTCGGCTTCGCGAAGGCGGCTCATGAAGACGACATCATTATGCCCGCACACCATGCCGCCCATTCGGCTAACATGGCCGGCCTGAACGAAGGAGGAAGACGAGCGTGAGTGGATTCAGCGACTACGAGCGATACGACGCGACCGGCCTGGCCGACCTCGTCCGCCGTCGACAGGTCTCCGCCGCGGATCTCCTCGAGGCCGCGATCGAGCGCGTGCAGGCCCGCAACGGCGCCGTCAACGCGGTGACGATGCCGCTGTACGACTACGCGCGCGCCGCGATCGCCGCGGGCCTGCCCGACGGCCCGTTCACCGGTGTGCCGTTTCTCATGAAGGACCTCACGGCGGCGATCGCGGGCGTGCCGATGACACGCAGCTCGCGGTTCTTCGCCGACGCGCCGCCGCCGACCGCCGACAGCGAGCACGTCGCCCGGCTCAAGCGCGCCGGTCTCGTGATCTTCGGCCGCACCAACACGTGCGAGCTCGGGCTGTCGCTCACGTGTGAGCCGCGGCTCCACGGGCCCACGCGGAACCCGTGGGATCTCAGCCGGATCTCGGGCGGCTCCAGCGGCGGCGCAGCCGCGGCGGTCGGCGCGCGCATGCTGCCGATGGCGCACGCGACCGACGGCTTCGGCTCGATCCGCGCGCCGGCTGCGTGCTGCGGCGTCGTCGGGCTCAAGCCCACGCGCGGGCGCAACACGATGGCGCCGGTGCTCGGCGAAGGGCTCGGTGGCTGCTCGGTGGAGCACGCCGTCACCCTGTCCGTGCGCGACTCGGCCACGCTGCTCGACGCGACGTGCGGCTCGGGCCCGGGCGATCCGTACGTCGCGCCGACGCCGACGCGGCCATTCCGGCAGGAAGTCGGGGCCGATCCCGGTGCCCTGCGTATCGCGTTCACGAGCCTGGCGCCGAACGGCGCGAAGGTGGAAGCGGAGAGCTTGCGCGTGCTCAGCGAGACGGCGCGGCTCTGCGCCGAGCTCGGGCACCGGGTCGAGGAGAGCGATCCGGCGATCGATCGCTCGGTGGTCGTGCCGACGTTCCTGACGCTCGCCGCGGCGAACACGATCGTGAACCTGTCGAGCCATCCCACGAAGGGCCGCGCGGCGCACGCCGACGAAGTCGAGACGGTGACGTGGGCGACGGCCAGGCTCGGCGAGAAGGTCACCGGCGCCGACTACGTTCGTGCCACACAGGCCGCCCATCGGCTCGGCCGCCAGATGGCCGCGTTCCATGGCGACTGGGACGTGCTGCTCACGCCCGGCCTGGCGACCGTGCCCGTGAAGCTCGGCTGGATCGACATGATGATGGACGACGTCGACGAGTACTGGCGCCGCGTGTTCACCTTCTCGCCCTTTACCGTGTGGTTCAACCTGACCGGGCAGCCCGCGATGATGCTGCCGCTCGGCCGGTCGGCGGAGGGCCTGCCGATCGCGGTCCAGATCGTCGCGCGGTACGGGGACGAGTCGACGCTCTTTCGGCTGGCCGCACAGCTCGAGGCCGCGCGGCCGTGGTTCGACAGGAAGCCCGCGCTCGCCGCCTGACGTCCTGACCGCGGCTCAGTCGGCGGGAGCGAAGCGGTGGCCGCCGTCTTCGCGCACGATATAGCCCGGCTGCGGGAAGTGTCCGGCCAGGATCAACGTGCCCGAGTCGGCATGCCGCTCGACGAACGCGCGCCGGGTCACGCGCGCCTGGGCGGCGTCGTAGCAGAAGCGACTCGACCACTGCGGCTCGGCGACCTGGACCGTCCGGTGCATGAGGTCGCCCGAGAAGACGGCGGTCCCGGCCGAGGTCGTCAGGCGCACGCAGACGTGGCCGAGCGTGTGACCGACCCAGGGCTCGAAGCGCAGATGCTCGCCGATCTTGAAATCGCTGTCGACGAGCAGCGCCTGCCCGGCGTCGACCACCGGAACGACGCTGTCGGCGATGCAGCCCGAGTCTTCCCGGCCGGATTCGTTCTCGTACTTCCAGAACTCCCACTCGGCGCCCGCGATCACGTACTTGGCGTTCGGGAAGGTCGGAACCCAGCGCCCGTCTTTCCAGCGCGTGTTCCAGCCGACGTGGTCGACGTGCAGGTGCGTGCACACGACGAAATCGACCTGCTCCGGCGTGACGCCGACCGCGGCGAGATCCTCGAGATAGCTCCCGGTCCGCATGTTCCACGCCGGCGCCAACGTGCGCGCCTTGTCGTTGCCGACCCCGGTGTCGATGAGGATCGTGTGGCGCGGCGTGCGGACGACGTAGGTCTGGATGCGCGAGGCGAGATCGCCCGTGCGCTCGTCGAAGAAGTGCGGCTTGAGCCAGCGGTGATGGCCGGCGATCACGCCGGCATCGGACTCCGGCAGCATCGACGCGGTCGGGAACGACGAGCGGTCGATCTCGATCACGCGGGAAATCGTCACCTCACCGAGCTTCATCGTCTGCATCAGGCCCTCCACTCGATTCGCTGATCGGGTCGCCGCACAAGAGTATCCTAGCTGGACGGACTCAGCTCACTGCTGTCAACGTGCCGCGACTGAAAGAGGGAGATGTGTCATGGCCGACGACTTCGAATACGTCTCGCACGCGCGCCTCGAATACCGCGACGGCTATCGCAACGCCTATCTCGGCGAAGTGCCGGAACCCGTCGTGTACGGCGTCCAGGGCGCCCTGCGCCAGTACTACGGCGCCGCGGAAGGACCGCCGGTCGCATCGACGCTCGATCACATCGTCGCGGCGGTCGCGGGCTGAATGTACGGCACGCTGCGTGGCGCCCTGGCAGGGCGCAAGATCGCGTACGATCGTGATTCGTTCAAGGCCGCGGTCGACGGCCGGATCTCCGGCATCGGCAAGACGATCCGGATCAAATCGATTCACGTTCACTATGACGTTGCGGTGCCGCCCGAGGCGCGCGAGGCGACCGAGCGTGCGCTCCAGGTTCACCTGCAGGGCTGCCCCGCGCATCAGAGCGTGAAGGACGCCATCACCATCACGTGGGACGCCGCCCTTCGACTCGGTGACCAGACCATCATGCTGCGAGGCGGACCAGACGAGGCGGCGCAGTAGGTAGCCGCAAGGAGGCTGTATGCGTGGCGTAGTTTTCCTCGGCGGCCGGAAGCTCGAGATGCGTGAGTTCCCCGATCCCACACCCGGACCCGGCGAGGTCGTGGTGGCCATGAAGGCGTCGGGCATGTGCGGGAGCGATCTTCACCCGTATCGCGCGGTCGGCAACGCCGCCGCGGCGCTCGGCCTCGGCGGCTCCGGTGGGCCGATCATCGCGGGCCACGAGCCGTGCGGTGTGGTCGCCGCGCGCGGCGCCGGGGTCAGCGAGACCGACGCGCCGACCGGCCAGCGCGTCATGGTCCATCACTACAAGGGCTGCGGGCGCTGCAAGCACTGTCGCGTGGGCTGGGCCCAGCTCTGCCGCCAGGGCATCGTCGTCTACGGCATGACCGGCCACGGCGGGCACGCCGCCTACATGACCGTGCCGGCGTACACGCTCGTTCCCCTGCCCGAGTCGCTGAGCTTCGAGGAAGGCGCGGCGATCTCGTGCGGCACCGGCACGGCGTACGGCGCGCTCAAGCGCCTTGACGTCTCGGGCCGCGACACGCTCGCGGTGTTCGGCCAGGGACCGGTCGGGCTCAGCGCGACGTTGCTGGGCCGCGCGATGGGCGCGCGCGTGATCGCGATCGACGTCGCGCCGGAGCGTCTGGCGCTCGCGCGCGAGTTCGGCGCCGAGTCGGTCATCAACGCGAAGGAGACCGACCCGGTCGCGGCGCTTCGCGAGCTGACGCACGGCGAGGGCGTCGAGACCGCGATGGATTGCACGGGTAATCCCGACGCGCGCGTGGCAGCGGTGCGGAGCGCCACCACCTGGGGCCGCGTTGCGTTCGTCGGCGAGGGCAACACGACGACGTTCGACATCAGTCAGGACATGATCCGGCGGCAGCTGACGATCCACGCCTCGTGGACGTTCTCGAGCGTGGGTCAGGCCGAGTGCGCGCGCTTCGTCGCCGATCGCAAGGTGGGGCTCGGGCGGCTGCTCACGCATCGCTTCCGCCTCGAGCAGGCCGACGAAGCTTATCGGTTGTTCGACACGCAGACCACCGGCAAGGGTGTGTTCATGCTCTGATCGGCCGGCGGCGCCGAGAGCGAGCTCGCCCTCGGCGCCGCTGCCGCGCCTACCGCTTCGGCAGGACCTTCAGGATCGGCTCGAGGTTCTTCGGATCCGGCTTCAGCTGGCCGACGCCGTAGCTGCGCACCGCCGCGACGACCGCGTCGTTGACCGGGGTCTTCACGCCGCGGCGGGCGCCCTGGTCGCAGACGTAGCCGTTGAGGTAGTCGATCTCGGTACGGCGGCCGCGCATCACGTCCTGGAGCAGCGAGGGTCGTCCGCCGCCCCGGCGCGCGCCCTCCGCGGCCACGTCCGCCTCGACCTCGGCGAGCCCCTTGCCTTCGTACGCGTCCACGAACCGCTGCGCGACGATGCCGTAGATCGGCTCGACTTCGAAGCCGCAGGCGCGGCCGACCTTCACGGCCTCACCGCCCACGTAGATCGCGATGAGCCGGGGCGTCGGCAAGGACCGCACCTCGGCGGTGCCGAGCCCGGAGAGCCCGGCGATCGGATTCGCCATGCAGTTCACGGCGAGCTTCGACCAGCGCTCGCCGAAGAGGTTCGTGGTGACCTTCGTCACCGCGACGTCGCTCATGATCTTGGCCAGCTCTTTGGCGCGCTCGGTCTCCTTGCCGTCGAGCTCGCCGATCTTGAAGCCGATCGCGCCGGTGTCGGTACGCATCGCGTGGCCCGGCTCGTACATGCCGGCGCCGATCGTGATGACGCTGCCGAGCGTGCGCTCGCGCCCGGCGATGGCCGCGACACGCTCGTCGTTGATCCCATTCTGGAAGTCGACCACGATGCCGTTCGGCTTCTTGAGGTACTGGACGCCGAGATGGGTCGCCCACTCGGTGTCGTACGACTTGACCGAGATGAAGACCGCATCGAACGGCTCGCCGATCGCCTGGGCTTCGTAGATGTGCAGCGCCTTGACCGGGATGATGTGGTCGCCGCACGTCCCGCTGAGGCGCAGGCCGTTCTTCCGCATCGTCTCGATGTGCTGGGGCCACTGGTCGATCAAGGTGACGTCGTGCCCCGCTTTGGTCAGCATGCCGCCGACGACGCTGCCGATCGCCCCGGCCCCGATGATGCCGATTCGCATTGCCATAGCTCCCTCCGGTTATTGACGCTTCGACCCGGCGGGCCTGCCCCGCTTCGGGCCGGAGCATGATAACTTGAACCGCCATGACCTACGACTTCGATCGCCTCGTCGACCGCCGCAGCACCGACAGCTCCAAGTGGCAGAAGTACGGGCCGGACGTGTTGCCGCTCTGGGTGGCGGACATGGATTTCCAGTCACCCGAGCCGGTGATCCGCGCGCTCCGCGAGCGGGTCGAGCACGGCGTCTTCGGCTACCTGGCGTTCGAGCAGCCGGAATTCCACGAGCTGTTCGCCGATCGGCTGCTGAAGCGGTACGGCTGGCGCGTCTCGCCGGACGCGGTCGTGATCATCCCGGGCGTCATCCCGGGCTTCAACGTGGCAGGCCGCATCCTGTCGGCGCCGGGCGACGGGCTCATTCTCCAGACGCCGGTCTATCCGCCGATCCTCCGCGCGGCCAGCAGCATCGGGCTCACGCGCGAAGAGGCGCCGCTGGCGCGCCGCGCCGACGGCCGCTACGAGGTCGACGTCGACGCGTTCTCAGCCGGGATCCGCGAGCGCACGCGCTTCTTCCTGCTCTGCAATCCGCATAATCCGGTCGGCCGCGTGTTCACGCGCGACGAGCTCACGAGCCTGGCCCAGGTGTGCCTGCGCCGCGGCCTCGCGATCGTGTCCGACGAGATCCACTGCGAGCTGACCCTCGGCGCCAGTCGCCACACGCCGATCGCCTCGCTCGATCCCGAGATCGCCGAGCGGACCATCACCTTGATGGCGCCGAGCAAGACGTTCAACCTCGCCGGACTCAAGTGCTCGGTCGCGATCATTCCGAACGCCAGGCTGCGTGAGCAGTTCGTCAACGGACGCATCGATCTCGTGCAGACCGTGAACGTGTTCGGCTACACCGCGGCCTTCGCCGCCTACCGCGACGGCCAGCCGTGGCTCGACGAGCTCCTGCGCTATCTGGAAGCCAACCGCGATTTCGTCGCGCAGTACGTGCGGGATCGGCTGCCGGGTGTGTCGGTGTTCCCGCCCGAGGCGACCTACCTGGCGTGGCTCGACTGCACGAAGGCGGGCGAAGCGGCGCGCGACCCGTTCACGTACTTCCTCGAGCGAGCGCGGGTGGCGCTGAACGACGGGACCCTGTTCGGCCCGGGCGGCACGGGATTCGTGCGGCTCAACTTCGGCTGCCCGCGCCCGCTGCTCGCACAGGCGCTCGACCGCATGCGGGAGGCCCTCACGGCCGACCGAGCAGCGCGCGTCTGAGCTGATCGAGGTGGTTGTCGTCGTGCCAGGCCATCACCGATAGGAACTCGTCGATGGTGCGCCGCCCGCGCGAATCCGCGTGAAGCCCCGCCCGCGCCCAGGCCTCGGGCGCGAGCGGCCGCAGGAACTCGAGCGTCTCGCGGCGCCGCCGGGTGAACGCGGCGAGCGCGACAACGGCGTCGTTGGTCAGGTACTGGCGCTCGTCGGCCCAGCGATCGGGATTCGTCGCGACGAATCGCGGCAGGTCCATCGCCACGATCATTCGCATGCGCTCGAGGAACCACTCCTCGTTGTCCCTGAGGTGACACACGACCTCGTTCGGCGCCCAGCTCTTCGGCGCCGGCCGGCGCGCGAGGACGGCCGCGTCGGCGCCGCGGACGGCCTCGGTCAGCTCGTCGGGCGTGCGCGTGATCCGCGCCAGCCGCTCCTCACGGGGCCGGCGCGCGTAGTCCTCGATGCTCGGCACGATTCGCCTCCGCCGAGACTATGGTAGCCGAGGGCCCGGCGAGCTAGCGGCTCGCGCCCGCGCCAGTCCAGCGCGTCCGATGGGCGACGCGCCGTCGATCGCCAGGGCACGCTCCAGATACGGAACGGCCTCCGACGGCCGGCCGAGATCGAGCAGCGAGAGTCCGAGGTTCATCAGCGCGGTCACGTTTCGCGGATCGTCCCGGCTCGCGCGCTCGAACTGGACGCTCGCCTCGGCGAGCTTGCCCTGACTGACGAGCGCGAGCCCGAGCCGCGTGCGGGTTTCGGCGTCGGCCGGCTCGGCGGCCAACATGCGCTCGAACTGAGCCGCGGCCTCCGCCGGCCGCCCGGCCTTCAGCAGCGCCAGCCCGAGGTTGCCGCGATGACGCACGTTGGCCGGCCGCAGCGTGACCACCCGCTCGAAGTGAGCGATTGCTTCACCGAGCTGGCCGCGGTTGCCGAGCAGCGCGCCCCACTGCCCGTGACAGAAGGCGCAATTCGGATCGACCGCGAGCGCGCGCTGCCAGAGCGCCTCCGCGTCGCGCCATATCGGAAGCTGCTCCGCGGCCAGCACCGAGAGCCCGACGATCCAACCGAGCGCACCGACGACGACGGCGGCGCGCAGGGGCGGCGCGATCGCCGCGCTCGACACCACCGCGGCCACCGCGGCGCCGACGAGCAGTGCCAGGCCGAGGCACGAGAGATAGCTGTAGCGATCGGCGACGAGCTGCGGCCCGTTGTGCACGATGCCGCTCACCGGGGCGAGCGTGAGCCCGTAGACGAGCCAGACGGCCAACCCCGCGGGCCAGCGCCGGCGCGCGAGGACGAGCACGACGGTCAGCGCCACGGCGATCAGCGCCGCCGCCAGGAACCGCGGGCTCGTCAGCGCAACCTTCGCCGGCAGCTCGTACATCGGCGACAGCTCGAGCGGCACGAGCGTCTTGACGACGTAGAACGCGAAGCTGTAGAGCGCCATCGCTAACCGCGCCGACGGCGGATACGCCACAGCCGACGTGAGCCCGACCTTCGCCACGACGACCAGGACCGACACCGCGGCGGCGGCAAGCGCGAGGGCGAGATACGGAACCTTCTCGAGCAGCACGCGTCGCCAGTTGCTCTGCGCCCGGCGCAACGGATAGACGTCGAGCACCAGGAGCACCAGCGGCAGCGACATGATGAGCGACTTGGACAGTAAGCCGAGCGCGTACGCCGCGATGGAGGCGAGAAGCCAACGGCGGCGCATCACCCCTTCCGCGTCGCATGCTCGCAGGTACGCGAGCACGGTGAGCAAGCAGAACAGCGCCGACAGCACATCGCGCCGCTCGGTGATCCACGCGACCGACTCGACGCGCAGCGGATGCACGGCGAAGAACAGTGCAGCGGCGGCGGCGCCGAGTGTGACCGCCCACGGCCGCGCCGCCGGCAGGCCGAGCGTCAGCAGGCGACGCCCCAGCTGATAGAAGAGCGCGGCGTTGGCCGCGTGCAGCAGCACGTTCGTGAGGTGATACCCGAACGCGTTCATTCCCCACACGGCGTGATCGACGCCGAAGCTGAGCCATGTCACCGGGATCCAGTGGCCCATGACCGCGCTGGTGAAGGCCCAGCGGACCTGGGTCCAGCCCAGGCCGCGGTAGAACGGATTGGTCAGGAAGTTGCGGTCGTCGTCCCAGAGGAGGAAACCGTACTGGAGCGCCGGCGCGAACACCGCGAAGGCGATCGCGGCGATCGCGAACGGCGCGATCCGCCGGACCATCATGTCGACACTCGTGGCGCGAGGCTCGGTATCGATCGCCCTTCCACTATAGGGCGACGCGCGCCGTCCGACCAAAAACGACCGCTCAGCGCTTGAGCAGATACGGCACGTCGGCCACGACGGTGTTCCGCCGAAACAGCAGCGCCCCCTTGACCAGGAGCGCGGTCTGGTTGTGCAGGACGTGCTGCCACCAGTGGCGCGGCAGGAACTCCGGCAGCACGATCGTCACCATCTGGTCGTCGCCGCGCGACTGGATCTGGTCCAGATAGTCGAGGAACGGCCGCAGGAGCGAGCGGTAGGGCGAGGTCAGCACGACCAGCGGCACGCCGAGGCCCCACTTGCCCCAGCGCTCCTCGAGCCGGGCCGTGCGGGTCGGGTCGGTCTCGACGTAGACGGCGCGAACGACCGCGGTCGGCGCCAGGGTCCGCGCGTACTGCACCGCCCGGACGACGCCGCGATGGACGTCGCCGATCAGCACCAGCACCGTGTGCTGGAACTTCGGCGGGCCGTCGAAGCCCTCCAGCGAGAGCTCGCGCGCCACCTCGGCGTAGTGACGGTGCATGACGACGAACGTCGTGACCAGGATCGGAATGACGACGACGACGATCCAGGCGCCCTCGACGAACTTGGTGACCGCGAGCGTCAGCAGCACGACCCCGGTCACGAGCGCGCCGGTTCCGTTGATCCACACGCGCCATCGCCACCCCGGCTCGCGCAGCCGCAGCCAGCGCCGCACCATCCCGCTCTGCGACAAGGTGAACGACAGGAACACGCCGACGGCATAGAGCGGAAGCAGCGCGTGGGTATCGCCCTGGAAAAGGATGATCAACAGGATGGCGAACCCGCTGAGGATCAGGATGCCGTTGGAGTAGACGAGCCGGTCGCCCTGGTTCGCGAACTGACGCGGCACGAACCGATCGCGCGCGAGGATCGACGACAGCCGCGGAAAATCGGCATACGAGGTGTTCGCGGCCAGCAC
Source organism: Candidatus Methylomirabilota bacterium (assembly GCA_035275385.1). Lineage (GTDB taxonomy): Bacteria > Methylomirabilota > Methylomirabilia > Rokubacteriales > CSP1-6 > AR31. The sequence goes on from DATEMW010000076.1 coordinate 35,281, forward strand.
CAGGATCAGCAAGGTTGACGCCTGGACCAGGTAGTACGGCACGCCGTTGCCCCACACCCGGCGGGCGATCATCGACACGACGGTCTCGTCGCCGCCGGGAATGATCCCGAAGTCGTACGCGAGATACGTGATGCCCAGGAACATCACGATCGAGATGACGCCGAGCGCCGTCATGACGGCCTGGGCATTGCGTCCTTCCGGCGCCTTGAGCGCCTGGACGCCGTTGGACACGGCCTCGACGCCCGTCAGCGCGGTGCACCCGGCCGCGTAACTTCGCAGGAGCAGGAAGAGGCCGAGGCCCTCCAGGCCCGGCGGATGCGGCTGATACGGCGCCTCCGGCAGCCAGTGGAAGATCGCACCGACGACGCCGAACCCGACGGTGCCGAGGATGCACGTCACGAAGAAATAGGTCGGCGCTGCGAAGAGCCGGCCGGACTCGCGCACACCGCGGAGGTTACCGAGCGAGATGCCGACGACCGCGAGCACACTGAGCACGATCCGGTAGGGGTGCAGCCAGGACACCGCCGAGGTCAAGGCCGCGATGCCGGCGACGACGGAGACCGCGACCGTCAGCACGTAGTCGACCAGCAGGGCCGCGGCGGCGATGAGCGCGGGGTACTGGCCGATGTTGTCCTTGGCGACGATGTACGCGCCGCCCCCCTGCGGGTACGCCCCGACGGTCTGCCGATACGAGACCACCACGATCGCCAGGAGCGCGGCGATACCCAGCGCGACCGGAAGCGAGTAGCTGAGGGCAGCCGAGCCGGCGAGTGTGAGCACGAGCAGGATTTCCTCGGTCGCGTACGCCACCGAGGAAAGCGGGTCCGAGGCGAAGACCGCCAGCGCGACGGTCTTGTTCAGGCGCTCGTGTCGCGCCTGTGCCAGCGGCATCCGGGCACCGAGCAGGAGGCGCTTGGCGAGAGCGAGTCGCATGGCGTCAATCGACTCTACGCTCGGGCGCCGCGCGCGGTGCCCGTCGACCGCGATTTTTACGGCTTCTTAACGCGTACCGCGGGAGTCTTGACGCGGGTTTGAGACCGCGCGTGTCACCGTAGCTTCGAGCATCGCGATGTGTGACACCCGCGAACGTTCGCTGGAGTCGCTGACGGTGGCGCGCCCGCCCTGGTGGAGTCTTTACGGGCGGGCGGGCCTCATGCTGACGGCACTCCTCTTGGTGCGGGTCCTCGTCAGCAACGGGACCGAGCTCACGGTGCTGGAATGCGCGCTGGTCGTAACGGGTTTCGTCGCCATGGCCCGGTGGGCGCGCCGGAACCGCGCGGCGCTGGACCGCCTCGAGTGGTGCGACTGCGCGAGCTCACGCGTGACGATGCGGGTGATCCCTTCACGGCGCGGCCGATTCGCGAACGTCGAGGCAGCCGAGCCTGCGCCGGCGCGCGACGTCGAACCGGCGATGGCGGACCTGGTGTCGCGGTAGCTGCCGGGCTCAGCTGATCCAGCGCAGCAGCGCCGTGGCGAGCGACAGGAAGATCGTCACGCCGAACACGTCCTGCAGCGCGGTCTCGAAGGGGCCGGCCGTGATCGCCGGGTCGAACCCGAGCCGCTTCGACAGCATCGGGATCGTCGTGCCGGCGAAGCCCGACAGATTCACCGACACGAACATCGAGACGGCAACCACGAAGGCGAACGCGGCCGAGTGCCACATCCACGCGACGGCGCCCACCACGACCGCGCAGACGCCGCCGAGGATGCTGGAGGTCTGCACCTGCCGGCGCAGCGGCTCCCACCAGCGGCTCAGCTGGACCTGGCCGGTCGCGAGCCCTCGAACGACCATCGTCACCGACTGAAGGCCCGTATTGCCGGAGATCGCCTGGATCACCGGCATGAAGGAGGCCAGCAGGATGACCTTCCCGAGCGTCTGATCGAACAAGTGGATGACCACGCCGGCCAGCAGCTCGATGAGCAACGTGGTCAGGACCCACGGTAGACGCATGAGCGCGATCTGGCGCGGCGAGCGCCGCTCGAGCTCGGCCGCGTCGGAGCCGGCCATGCGGAAGATGTCCTCCGTCGCCTCCTGGCCGATGATGTCGACCACGTCGTCGGCGGTGATGGTGCCGACCAGCCGGTGCTGGGCGTCGACGACCGGCACCGCCACCAGGTCGTACTTGGCCACCACGCGCGCGACTTCCTCCTGATCCATGCTCGTCGGCACGCTGACGACGTTGTCGTCGCGGATCGCGAGCACCGCTGTGGACGGATCGGCGATGAGCAGCCGCCGCAGCGGCACCGTGCCGACCAGGTGCTTGTGGCTGTCGACGACGTACAGCTCGAAGGCCCGCTCGCTGGCGATCGAGCCCCGGATGTGCTTGATCGCCCCCTCGACGGTCGCGTCCTCGCGCACGGCGACGAAGTCCGGCGACATCAACCGACCGGCGGAATGCTCGGGGTATTCCAGAAGCTCCTGGATGTCCTCGGAATGCTCTTCCTTGACGAGCTCGAGGATCTTTTCGGCCTCGTCGGGCGGCAGCTCGTTGACGACGTTCGCCGCGTGCTCGGGCGGCATCTCGTCCAGGATGCGCGAGACCTCGAGCTCGTCGAGGGCCCGGACCAGCTCGAGCAACGTCGTGTCGTCGAGCGACGGCAGGACCTCGCCCGCGCGTTCGGGCGAGAGCCGCCTGAAGAGCGCCACCTGCTGAAGGAGGGGCAGATGGCGCATGATCGCGGCGAGGTCCGACGGGTGAGCCGCCTCGAACGCCTGGTCGTCGCGGCCGTCCTTGCCGCCCTCGAGCAGGCGGCGCGCGGATTCGAGCAGCCGCTCCTGATCCTGGTCGCTCATGGCCACAGAGTACGCCCGATTGGCGCTGAATCGCGCGGCGGGCTCAGCGTCCGTCGAGCGCCAGGTTCAATGCGAGCACGTTCACCCGCGGCTCACCCAGGAAGCCCAGCTGGCGTCCTTCGGTGTGGCGATCGACGAGCGCGCGGACGTCCGCCGCGCTCATCTTGCGCGCCTTCGCGACTCGCTCCACCTGGTAGAGCGCCGCGGCCGGGCTGATGTGGGGATCGAGCCCGCTGCCCGAGGCGGTGACGAGATCTACCGGCACGGGTGCGCTGTTGCCGGGATTGGCTGCCTTGAGCGCGTCGACTCGGCCCTGCACGGCCTTGATCAGGTCGGCGTTGGTCGGGCTCAGGTTCGAGCCCACCGAGGCGCCGGCGTTGTACCCGAAGGGGCTCGTCGCCGACGGGCGGCCCCAGAAGTATTTCGGGTCGTCGAACGGCTGGCCGATCAGCGCCGAGCCGACGGGCCTGCCGTCCTTGACGATCAGGCTGCCGTTGGCCTGGTGCGAGAACACGAGCTGACCGATGGCGGTCACGAGCGCCGGATACACGACGCCGGTGATCGCGGTGAGTAGCACGAGCGAGACGATCGCGGGTCGAATGTGCGTCAGCATGTCTGCGCCTACACCAGATGGAGGGCGACGAGGATCATGTCGACCAGCTTGATGCCCGGGAACGGGATGATGATGCCGCCGACGCCGTAGATCCACACGTGGCGCCGCAGGACCGCGGCCGCGCCGATCGCCCGGTAGCGCACGCCCTTCAGCGCCAGCGGGATCAACGCGATGATGATCAGCGCATTGAAGATGACGGCGGACATGATCGCGCTCTGCGGCGTGGCGAGGTGCATGATGTTGAGCATCTCGAGCGCCGGATACGTCGTCGCGAACGCCGCCGGGATGATCGCGAAGTACTTCGCGACGTCGTTGGCGATGCTGAACGTGGTCAGCGCCCCGCGCGTCATCAGCATCTGCTTGCCGGTCTCGACGACCTCGAGCAGCTTGGTCGGATTCGAGTCGAGATCGATCATGTTGCCGGCTTCCTTGGCCGCCTGCGTCCCGGTGTTCATCGCGACGGCCACGTCGGCCTGAGCCAAGGCGGGCGCGTCGTTGGTCCCGTCGCCGGTCATCGCCACCAGCCGTCCCTGGGCCTGCGTCTCGCGGATGAGCTTCAGCTTGGCCTCGGGGGTCGCCTCGGCCAGAAACTCGTCCACGCCCGCCTCGGCCGCAATGGCCGCGGCGGTGAGCGGGTTGTCGCCGGTGATCATCACGGTCTTGATGCCCATGCGCCGCAGCTCGGTGAACCGCTCTCTGATGCCGCCCTTCACGATGTCCTTGAGCTGGATGACGCCGAGGACGCTGGCCCCGTCGGACACGACGAGCGGTGTCGCGCCCTCGGTCGCAATGCGGTCGACCGCGCCGCGGACGCCGGCGGGCACGGACCCGCCCAGTCGCCTCACGTGGGCCGCGATCGCGTCGGCGGCGCCCTTGCGGATCTTGCGGCCGTTCAAGTCGACGCCGCTCATGCGGGTCTGCGCCGTGAACGCGACGAAGGTCGCGCCCATCTTTTCCACCTCGCGCTCGCGGATGCCGTACTTCTCCTTGGCCAGCACCACGATGCTGCGGCCCTCGGGCGTCTCGTCCGCCAAGGACGCGAGCTGCGCGGCGTCGGCGAGCGACGCCTCCGTCACGCCGTCGGCCGGCACGAACGCAGTGGCCTGACGGTTGCCGAGCGTGATCGTGCCCGTCTTGTCGAGCAGCAGCACGTCGACGTCGCCGGCCGCCTCGACGGCGCGGCCGGACATGGCGATCACGTTCTTCTGGATCATGCGGTCCATACCGGCGATGCCGATCGCGGAGAGGAGCGCGCCGATCGTCGTCGGGATCAGGCACACCAGGAGCGCGACCAGCACGGTCACGGTGACCGGACTCCCCTGGCCCGCGGCGCCGACGCTGTAGAGCGAAAACGGAAGCAACGTCGCCGTGGCCAGCAAGAAGATGATCGTCATCGCCGCCAGCAGGATGTCGAGCGCGATCTCGTTCGGCGTCTTCTGCCGCTTGGCGCCCTCGACCAGCGAGATCATGCGATCGAGGAACGCCTCGCCCGGATCCGCGGTGACCTCGACGATGAGCCAGTCCGACAGCACCTGCGTGCCGCCGGTGACCGAGCTGCGGTCGCCGCCGCTCTCGCGGATCACCGG
>DATEMW010000077.1:0-12326 GCA_035275385.1 Candidatus Methylomirabilota bacterium
ATTCCGAGCTTCAGGAGCTCGTCGCGGCACCGCTCGGCGCGACGCAGCGAGAGCGCGTCGTTGTAGGCCTGGGCGCCGACCCGATCGGTGTGGCCGATGATCGCGATTTCCGGAGCCGGCCGCCGGGCGATCTCGGCGAAGATCTGGTTGACCAGCGCCTTGGACTCCGGTGCGAACTCATCGGTGTCGGCCAGGAAGTACAGGAAGAACGAGATCGGCCTCTTCGGCTGTGCCTCGAGCGCCGGCCCGAAGTCTTGCTTCACCGCGGCTTCGGAGCTCGTGACGCCATCCACACTGCCCACGTTCTTCACGCGCGCCGCGGCGTACGGCTTGTCGAGCGTCTGCTTCTGGCCCTCGCTCTCGACGACGAGGGCGCCGGTCTTACCGTCCTTGCCGGGCAGCAGGACGTAGAGATCGTTGCGGCTGGCGCAGCCCGCGAGAGCGGTCAGCGCGAGCGGCGCCAGCCAGACGAGATGTTGCGCTCGGGCAGGCAGGGGTCAGTCTTTCACGGGACCGGTGCGGACAAGGAACTCGGTCCCTCGCACGCCGAGAATCGCGGCCGGCGTCTTCACCTTCATGGCCTCGGGCGACTGCTTGGCCAGCTTGCCGGACACGACGGCCAGGGTGCCCTGCTTCAGCGAGGCGTCGAACTTGCCCTGGTGGGTCGTCGAATCGAAGACGAAGCGATCGATCGCGAGCACGCTGTCCGGACCGATCGAGACGAGGCTGCTGTCGCGGAACGTGATGCCGACCGAGCCGTCGGCGCCCGTGATCACGAGGTCGCCCTGCTGCACGACCTGGCCGACGTTGGCCGGAAGCTTCTTGCCGGCGCGCTCGATCTGCGCCGTGCCCTTGGAGGTCTTGATCTGTCCGGCGTCCTCGGCGGCGGCGACGGCGACACCAAGGGCCAGAACCATCGGCAGTATCAAAGCGATGACGCGGGATTTCATAAGTGTCCTCCTCAATCGTCGGGCCGATTCCGGAATGCACAGCCGCCCGACGTGCAACCCGATGTATATATAGTAGCCGAGTCGGTCGCGACATCGCCTGAGATCCGGAGGCTTCCACGACCTACGACGCCGTTACCGGAAACCACAACAGAACCTTCCCGGCCCGTCGGGACACCCTACCAGCGGTGGCGCAATTCATCGCCGACATCTGCGCCGCGAACGGGGTGCCGCGCAAGGCGTGCCTGCGGCTCACCTTGCTCGTCGAGGAGCTTTTCACGAACACGGTCGTCCACGGCCACGGTGCCGACACCGAGTCGCCCGTGTACCTCGCCTTCCACATCCAGCCCAGCGCGATCGTGCTCACGTACGAAGACACCGCTCGCCCGTTCGATCCGTTCGCCCGCGTTCCCGTGCCCGACGGGGAGCTCGGCGTCGAGGACCGTCCGGTCGGCGGGCTCGGTGTCGCGCTGGTGGCCGCGATCGCCGAGCGCGTCGAGTACGCACACGTCGCCGGCAAGAACCGCATCTCGCTCGTGATTCCGACGCCGTCGGATCCCTGAGGAGCCCGCCATGACCGCACCAGTCGTAACCTACGCCGCCGACGGCCGCGTCGGCATCGTCTCGCTCAACCGGCCTGACAAGCTGAACGCGATCAGCCCCGAGCTGAAGAAGCTGCTCGTGGAGCGTTTCCACGAGGCCGATCGCGATCCCGCGACGAGCGTCGTCATCCTGCGAGCCGAGGGCCGCAGCTTCTGCGCCGGCTACGACATCTCGCCCAACCCGGCGCGCGCCGCCCGTCGCGGCAACGCGCTCGCGTGGCACGAGTCGCTCACCGACGACGTGCATCTGGAAATGACGCCCTGGGAGATGAAGAAGCCGGTGATTGCGTCCGTCCAGGGCCACTGCCTCGGCGGCGGCTGCGAGCTGGCGATGATGTGCGATCTCACGATCGCGGCGGACGACGCGCTGTTCGGCGAGCCGGAAATCCGCTTCTCCAACGTCGGCCCGGCGCTCGTCATGCCGTTCGTGATCGGTCTCAAGCGCGCTCGCGAGCTGCTGTTCTTCGGCGACCCGATCGACGCCCAGACCGCGCTCCAGTACGGGATGGTGAACCGCGTCGTGCCGCGCGCCGAGCTTGCGCCGGCGACGTTGAAGTTCGCGCGCCGGATGTCGCTGATCTCGCCGGAGGCGCTGGCCGGCACCAAGCTCGCGATCAATCGCGGTGCCGAATCGGCCGGTTTCCGGAACGCGATCAACGCCGGCCTGGACATCCTCGCCGCCGTCTACGCAGCCCGCACCGAAGTCGGCCTGAAATTCGACGAGATCCGCGAAAAGGAAGGCCTGGGCGCCGCCCTACGCTGGCGCGCCTCCCAGTTTACGGACTAGCACGGGCGAGCAGCGGACTAGGCGCATAGCTGCTGGAGCTAAGCCCGAACCCGGAGACGGAGTGCGGTGGGTCGAGGGGCGGGGGATCGGCGAGGGCGAAGTGGGACCCCTTCGTCCCGCCCGCCGCTCGAAGAGCGGCGATTCGGGCGAACGGGTGACGGAGCCCTCGCGAGCCCCCGCCCCCCGGCCCGCCGCACTCCGCCGCCGACCGCCGACGGCCGCCGAGCTAGCGTCCCTGGAACTTAGGCTTGCGCTTCTCGATGAACGCCCGCGCCGACTCCTGAAAGTCCTCGCTGAGGTGCAAGCCAAGGCCCTGCGTGTAGTAGCGAGACTGCCGCTGCATCTCGTTCACGAACCACCGCATGACGCGCACGTTGGCGCGCACGGACAGCGGCGGGTTCTCGAGAATCTCAGCCGCGAGCGCCTCGGCGGCCGAGAGAAGCTGAGCCTCGGGCACCACGCGGTTCACCATCCCAGCCTGCTGCGCCTCCTCGGCGGTGAACATGCGGCCCGTCAGCGCGACCTCGTTCGCGAAGCGGCTGCCCGTCCAGAACCACGTCGCGACCCAGTGCTGGCCGCTGGCCAGGCCGCGCTGCACCTCGCGGATCTGGAATTTCGTCCCGGCGGCCGCGACGACCAGATCGCAGGACTGCGAGAGCGAGTAGCCGAGCCCGAGCGCGTAGCCGTGCACGGCGGCGATCACCGGCTTCCAGTTGACGGTGTCAGCGAGACCGTTCTCGCGTGAGCGCCGGCCCGCGGGCCCGCCGAGTCGTCGCAGCTCGTCGCGCGTGCGAAGCTGGCGCTGGCGCACGTCGGCGCCGGAGCAGAAGGCGCGGCCGGCGCCGCTGACGATCGCGACCTTCAGCTCGGGATCGGCGTCGAACTCGAAGAGCGCGTCGTTGACCTCTTCGACCAGCTGATCGTTCGCGGCGTTCAACTTCTCCGGGCGATTGAGGATGATGTGGCAGATCGCGCCCTTGGGCTCGTAGCGCACGGTCTCGAACTTCGTGGCGCCGTTGTCGCGTGTGGCCATGGAGCGCTCCTATTTGAACGCGGGCAGCACCTGCTGGGTGAGGATCTGGAGACTGCGTTTTTCCTGTTCCATCGGCAAGAGGCCACCCGGGTTCAGCTCGGCGGCGACGCCGTTGAGACTCAGCTCTTCGCGCAGCTGCTTGAATCGATCCACGAGCGCGGGGCCCGTGCCGAACGCGACCTTGGTCTCGAGGACCTCGGGATACGAGAGCGCCGAGAGCGTCTTGGCCTGGCTGATCCGCCGTTCCACCGGGCCGGTGCCGGCGCGCCCGAGTGGCGCGGTGGTGAGATCGGCCTGCCGCTGGAAGTAGTACATGATCGTCTCTTCCGGCTCCTCCAGCGCGGCCTTCTCGGTGGGCGCCGCGTAGACGGGGATTCGCAGGCACACGTGGCCGTTGCCGGGATGTCCGGCCTCACGCCACGCGTCGCGATAGCGCTTCACGTGCACGGCCAGCTCCGGCGTGGCCATGCCGCGAAGCCCGACGAAGATCGGCAGGCCCATCCGGCCCACGTGCGGAAACGTCTCGGCGGTCGTCGCGGCCATCCGCACCGGCGGGTGCGGCTGCTGATACGGGCGCGGCGTGACGATCGTGTCGCGGAAGCGATAGAACTTGCCCTCGTAGCTGAAGGGCTCGCCCTTCCACGCCTTCAGGATGATCTCGAGCGCCTCGAAGAAACGCGCCTGGCTCTCCTCGTACGGCACGCCGAGCGCGTCGTAGGCGCGCGGACCGCCGCTGCGGCCGATCCCGAAGTCGAATCGACCGTGGCTCAAGTGATCGAGCGTTGCCACCTCGCCGGCCACGCGGAGCGGATGGTTCAGCGGCAAGAGCTGCACGGCCGTTCCGACCCGCAGCCGCTTCGTTCGGGCGACGATCCAGCTCGCCACCAGGAGCGGCGCCGACAGCACCGAGCGCGCGGGGTTGACCAGCATCTCCGCCAGCCACACCACGTCGAGCCCCCATTGCTCACCGGCGTCGGCCAGGTCGAGCAGCTCGCTGAACCACTGGCCCTGACTGCTCCCGCGCCGTATCTGCTCCGTGAAGATGCCGAAGTCCATGGCTCTCCCTTTCCATGGGCGGGAACGGTCGCTCCTGCCGGCCCGCCGTGAGCGATACTGCTCCGGCGCCCACCATGCCGTCAAGGCGCCTGTGGGTGTCACCACTCATCGTTCCGTCGATCCCGTCGGCGAATTTCTGGACAGAAAGGCTCGACTTTTCCGGGTATTTCCGAGGACGTATCCGGGAATCTCCGGGTGGAGATCCGCGGGTTCCACCCCTATCGTGGCTTTACCGTGAGCGACACGGATTCATGAGTCGCCAGACGACGCTTCTCGGAGGGCGAGCGATGTGCACGCGATGGGCGGTCGTAGCGGTTGCCGTCGCGCTGGGGCTCGGCCCCGGATTCGCGATTGCCGGGCCCGCGGCCCCGCCGAGTGGCTACACGATAGGCACCGAGGACATCCTCGACATCACCGTGTGGAACAATACGGTGATCAGCCGGACGGTACCGGTCCGGCCCGACGGCATGATTTCGCTGCCGCTGGTGGACGACGTGCAGGCCGCGGGCCTCACGCCCAAGCAGCTCAAGGTCGATCTCACGAAGCGGCTGGCCAAATTCATCGCGTCACCAGAGGTCTCGGTCGTCGTCCGCGAGATCCACAGTCTCAAAGTGGCGGTGATCGGCGAAGTGAGAAAGCCGGGCCGCTACGACCTGAAGAGTCGGACGTCCGTGCTCGAGGCCTTGGCACTCGCCGGAGGGTTCAACGACTTCGCGCGCCGATCGAAGATGACGATCGTCCGCGTGGAAGGTACGACGGTGACGCGGATCCCCTGCGACTACGACAAGGTCGTGGCCGGCGGCCCGATGGAGGCGTTTTTCCTCCGGCCCGGCGATACGCTGATCGTGCCCTGAGACGTCGATGACCTCGCGACAGTCGATGAGCGACTCGATGATTCCGCAGATCCTGGCGATCGTGCGCCGCCACGCGTGGCTGGCGGTCGTCGTGTTCGGGGTGGTCCTCGCAGGAGCCGTGACGATCGCGACCTCGCTTCCCGACATCTATCGCGCGACGGCCACGGTGCTGGTCGAGCACCCTGGAACGACCGAGGGGACCGGGAAATCGCTGATCGCCGCGGAGCTCGAGACCCGGCTGCAGACCATCGGCCAGGAAGTGCTGAGTCAGGCCCGGCTCCTCACGCTCATGCAGTCGTTCGATCTCTATCCCGAGCTCAGGGCGAACGGCGCGGACGCGGCGGCCGTCGAGCGGTTGCGGCGCGATATCCAGGTCAAGCCGGTCAGGGTGGAGTCGGCGGCGGGTCGGCCGACCACGGTGGCCTTCGCCATCACGCTTCGATGCCGGGATGCCGAGACGGCCGCGAGCGCGGCAAACGCCCTGGCCGCGTTCTACGTCGAAGAGAACGCGAAGATCCGTGTACGACAAGCAAGCGCGGCGCGGCTCACGCGTCTGAAGCAGGAGCTCGCTCAGATGCAGGAGGTGTACACCGCGCAGTATCCCGACGTCATCCGGCTGAAGTCGGAGATCGCCGCGCTCGAGCGTCCGCCCAGAACGACCGCCGCGGTCGGCGAGGAATTTCGAATTCTGGATGCCGCCGTGCCGCCGGAGAAGGCGGTCGCGCCGCAGCGGCAACTGTTCATCCTGCTCGGCGTGGGCCTCGCCCTCGTCGTCGCCGCCGCGGCGGTGGTCGTCGTCGATCAGCTCGATGGATCGTTCCGCACGCCGGAAGAGCTGAGGGCGTTCAGCAAGGTGCCGGTGCTGGTGACGATTCCGCAGATCGGCGCCGCAATCACCGGACGGCGGCGGCTCTGGCTCAGGGCGGCGCCGATCGCGATCGGTGTGGTGCTCGTCGTGCTCGCGTATCACTTCGCGAGCGGCAACGATCAGCTGGCCTTCTTCTTCTCCCGCACTGCGCCCTAGCGGCGCTCAGATCCCTCGCTCGGCGAGGAACTTGGCGTAGTCGCGCTGCCCCGCCTTCGCCTTCTGGATCTGCTCCGGCGAGTAGAATTTCGCGAGATCGACGACCTCGACGTTGTAGCGGGCGCGCTCGAACGCGTCTTTGTGGATGAACGGCCGCGTCGCGTCGATGCCCATGGCGCCCGAGAAGCGGATGTTGCTCTGCGTCCACTGGCGCTCGCCGGCCGAGCTGCGCTCCGCGGGCTGGAAGGTCTGGCCGAAGCCGCCCTCGCAGATGTTGAGGATGTCCTCCTTGGGGTTCACGCGCGTGGTCAGCGCCCACAGGACGTCCTCGACGTTGTAGATGTCGACGTCTTCGTCGACGACGATGCCGAGCCGCGCGCCCAGCGAGATCGAGAGCGCGGCGGTCAGGATGTTGCGCTGCAGGCCCTCGTCCCGCGCACGCCGCTTCTTGACCTGGAAGATCACGCCGCCCCAGTCGGTCATCCCCATGGGGATGTGCGTATCGATGCAGAGCCCGGGCACGATGCGCTCGGCCAGCTCGAGGAAGCACGCCTCGCGCACGACGCCGTCGATGAAGTGCTCGTCCATCCCGTGGACGATGAGCCCGTAGTAGAGCGGCCGGTCGGCGCGATGGGTGATCGCGGTCGCCTGGAACTTGTACGTGCGGTACGACTTGCCCATGTAGCCTGACCACTCGGGGTGGAAGGGATGCACGCCCTGCGCGTCGTCCTTCTCGGCGAGCGGGCTCTCCCACACCTTCTGCGTCGTGTCGATGTAGCCTTCCACGACGTACTCCGCGTTCGCGATCGACCAGGCGTCCTGGGTCCGCGCCTTCACGAGCTCGACCGGGTAACCCTGGATCGCGCCGGCCACGCCGAGCTCGTCGCACCCGCGCGGAAGGATCACGTACGTGAAGCCCGAGCCGGCCATCATCGTGCACGTCGGCGGAATCCCGATGTTGATCGTGACGGGGATCGGGCCCTTGCGATACCAGTGCGTGGCCACCTGATCCATGTGCGAGCCCGGCGAGATCTGGAAGCTCGAGTAGTCAGGCCCGCGGAAGTTCATGCGGTTGTAGCCGATATGCGAGCCGCCCCAGAAGTGCTTGCCGCGTACGACCGTGGTCCCGGCGCCGAGCGTGCGGCCGGGATCGCTGTCCGAGTGCGAGATCATCGGAATCACGTCCCACACGTCGAGGTCCTTCGTGATCACGACTTCCTGGCAGGGTCCGTCCTTGACCTCGACCGGGGGCAGGGGAGCGCGCAGCGCCTCGACGACCTTGTGCTTGAGCTTTCGCGGATCGTCGACGTCCAGGAGCTTCGCGATCCGCTCGACGCTCGCGAAGATGTTGTTGCAGATGCGGGCGTTGGGATAGCCCTTCACCTTGTTGAAGAGCAGCGCGGCCCCGCCGTCGAAGTGCTTCTGGATCGCCGCGACCTCGAGGTGCGGATCGACCTCGACGTCGGTGGCGACCAGCTCACCCGCGGCCTCCAGGTATTCGAGGGTCGAGCGAAGGCTCGAGATGTCCTTTTTCATGGCCGGGATACTGCGCCGCGCACGCGACCGCCGTCAAGACCGGCCCGCCGCGCGGCCGGCCGGCGCTGCGACGGCGCGGCACTGATGGCGAGCTCGACGATCTCCGCCCGCGGGCCGGCGGGGCCGAGATGCAGGCGCGCGACCGCGATCGGCAGGCTGAAGCGGCGCGGCCCGGCGCTCCCGGGATTCAGCAGCAGGTAAGCCGGCTGCTGTCGCACGCTCGGCTGATGCGAGTGCCCGGAGATGATCACGTCGGCGCCCAACCGGGCGGGATCGCCCGCGAGCGTCTTGAGATCATGGATCACGTAGAGACGCGACCCGGCGATCTCGGCCGTCGCGATCTCCGGGATCGAGGCCGCCCAGGCGTCACGATCGTTGTTGCCGCGCACCGCGACGACCGGGGCGATCGCGCCGAGCTCGGTAAGGATCTCGGCCGAGCCGATGTCCCCGGCGTGCACGATCATGTCGACGCCCTTCAGCGCGGCCACCGCCTCGGGACGGAGCAACCCGTGTGTGTCGGAGATGACCCCGACGACCGTCCGACCGCGCGCTTCGCGCTTGCGCCCGCCGCGCTGCATGATCGTCGAGTGTAGCCGCGGGAGTCTCCTCTTGCCCAGCGATCGATCCGGGACTAGCATTCGCCTCAAGATTTTCAGTAAAGCGGTCAGGGAGGGCGACATGCGCTACACGCGGATCTCGGCCGACTGCCACATCGACATGCCGTGGCTGCCACCCGATCTCTTCACCTCGAACGCGTCCGCGCTCATGAAAGACCGCATGCCCTACGTCGTCGACGGACCCGACGGTCCGCAGTGGACGACGAAGAAGGGCGCGCCGTTCGGGCTGGTCGGCGGCATCGGCTCGACCGGGACGAAGTACGTGCCCGGTCAGAATCAGCGCGTCGACGTGATGGCGGCCACCGGGCTCTACGACGACGGCAAGAAGGGGATCCGACGCCCGGGTGATCCGCATCTGCGTGTCAAGGACATGGACCGCGACGGCGTGCAGGCCGAGGTGCTCTTCGGCATCCTCGGCGCCGCGTCGCGTCTGGGCGACCACGAAGCGGCCGGCGAGATGTTCCGCATCTACAACGACTGGCTCACCGACTTCTGCAAGCACTATCCCGAGCGGCACGTCGGCCTGGCCTGCCTGCCGTACGGCAACCTCGACGCAGCGGTGAAAGAGGTCTATCGCGTCGCGCAGCTCGGTCTGCGGGGCCTCGAGCTCTCGTGCTCGTGGGACATGGAGCCCATGTGGCATCCGATGTGGGAGCCGCTCTGGCAGGCCGTGAACGACGTGAACCTGCCGCTGCACTTCCACACGTTCCCGTCCTTGCCGCCGGGCGTGCGCGAGCGCCAGACCGGCCAGACCCGTCGCGCCGCGTTCTTCACGAGCGTGGCCGGTTTCCAGATGAACCTCGTCAACATCCTGGCGGCGGTGATCGGCGCCGCCGTGCTCGAGCGCTATCCGAACATCCGCATCTCGTTCGGCGAGAGCGGCATCGGCTGGATTCCGTACGCGCTCGACCGCATGGACTTCGAGTGGGAAGACCGCTTCCGCGACCTCGGGCTCACGATGAAGCCCAGCGATTACTGGCGCCGCCAGTGCAAGGCTACGTTCCAGTTCGATCCGATCGGCACCAAGCTGATCGACGACATGGGCGTCGAGACGCTCATGTGGGGCTCGGACTATCCACATCCCGACGGCGTGTGGCCGCAGTCCTCGCGCTACATCCAGGAGCAGTTCGGCCATCTGCCGCCGGACGTCGTCCACAAGATCACCTGTGAGAACGCGGCGAAGTTCTACGGCCTGATCAACTGAGCGGGCGATGAACGAGAACGCCTACCGGACTCGCGCCGAGCGCGGCGAGATCCAGATCGGCACGTGGGTGACGATGATCCGCACCCCGGCGGTGCTGACCTTGCTGAAGGCTGCCGGGCTGGATTTCGCGCGGATCGACATGGAGCACTCGCCGTTCTCGATCGAGACGGTGGCGGACATGGCAGCCCTCGCGCGGGCGATGGATTTCCCGATGGTGGTCCGCCCGCCCGAGGGCAATCGAGAGTGGATCACGCGGCTGCTCGACGCCGGCGTGTGGAATCTGCACGTGCCACAGGTCGACACGCCCGAGCAAGCGGCCGAGGTCGCGGCGTATTGCCGCTACGCGCCGCTGGGCGAGCGCGGGATGTACGGGTTCGGCCCCCACACCGAGTTCCGGACCCTGCCGATCAGCGAGCACACGGCCGCCGCGAACACCCGCGTGCACGTGACGATCATGCTGGAGACCAAGCGCGCCTTCAGCCGGCTCGACGAGATCGCCGCCGTGCCCGGGATCGACGCGCTCACGATCGGCCCGACCGACCTGGCGCAGGATCTAGGGGTGCTGGGTACGCCCGCCCAGCGCCAGGTGCTCGACGAGCATCGCAGGCGGCTTGTGACGGCGGCGCGGAAGAACGGCAAGGCGGTGGCGATGCTGACCGACAGCGCCGAGGGCGTGAAGCAGATGATCAGCCTCGGCGCGACGATCATCAACTACTCGTCGGACGCGGCGGTGCTGCGCTCTGGCTACGCCTCGGTCGTGGACGAGATTCGCCGCACGCTGCCGCCGCGCGCCTGACCGAGGGACGGTAGGCGACTAGATCGACGGGGCGCGGAGCTGCCTGAGGGCGGAGTGAGGCAGCGCGCGAATCAGCTCCTCGAGGTTCGTCCGGCCCTGCGATAGCTTCTCGGTGACGTCGTCGGCCATCGACAGGGTCGTGTGCCGCGCGCTCTCCCGAACCTCGTCGAAGGGCGCCCCCTTGTTGATCAGCACCACGTCGGCGTCGTTCGGGGTCCACAGCTCGGACAGGATCAGGCGTCCCCGGTAGCCCGTGTAGTTGCACGCCACGCACCCGGCCCCGCGGAACCACTCGAAGTCGCTGTGCCCGTCACCGAGCGTCTCCTCGAGGAGCTGGCGGGGCGGCGCATAGGGTTCCCGGCACTCGCCGCACACCTCGCGCGCCAGGCGCTGGGAGAGCACGCCCAGAAGCGACGAGGCGATCAGGTTGGCGTCGACGCCGAGGTCGAGCAGCCGCGGCAAGGCGCTGACCGCGTCGTTCGTGTGCAAGGTGCTGAGCACCAGGTGGCCGGTCTGCGCGGCCCGGAACGCCAGGTTCGCCGTCTCGCCGTCCCGGATCTCGCCGACCATGATCACGTCGGGGTCGTGGCGCAGGAACGATCTCAGGAATTTCGCGAAGGTATTGCCGAGGCGCTCGTCGACCTCGTGCTGGCGGAAGTTGTCGCAGACGTACTCGATCGGGTTCTCGGCCGTGAGGACCTTGATGCCGGGCTGGTAGACGCTCTTGAGCGCGCCGAAGAGCGTGGTGCTCTTGCCCGATCCCGTCGGGCCCGTGACGAGGATCATTCCGGTCGACGATCTGAGGAGCTGTCTGAGCTTGAGAGTCACCGGCGTGCGCAGGCCGAGCGCCTCGACGGACTGCGGGAGCCCGCGCGGATCGAGGATGCGGATGACCGCACTCTCACCGTAGTAGCCGGGGATGATCGAGATCCGGAAGTCGACCGTGGTCGTCTGGCCGTCTCGAGCGAGGCGGGCGCGGAAGCTCCCGTCCTGGGGCCGGCGGCGTTCGGCGATGTCGAGCTTGCTCAGGATCTTGAGCCGCGACATCAGCTTGCCCCGGTTCTGATTCATCAGCTCGTCGAGGTCGCCCAGATCGAGCTCCTGCAGAACACCGTCGATCCGGAAGCGCGTCTGGATGCCGTGGTCGACGGCCTCGAGGTGAATGTCGGACGAGCCCCACTCGACGGCCATGCCGAGGAGCCGCCGCACGATGCTCGCGGTGCCCTCGGAGACTTGGTGGACATCCAGGTACGCGACCTTCTCTTCCGAGAGCCGGTCGATCTCCTCGAAGCTCAGGATGTTCGGCTCGCCGACGATGCCCGGGAGCTGGTGGCGGACCACGGCCGGCGCCGGCGCGGGCTCGTTCGATCCGACGAGCGTCGGGTACATCTGGGCCAGCGCGCGCCGGATGCTCTCGGTCGTGGACGTGATCACCTCGATGTCGAGGCCGGTACTCGCCTTGAGGTCGTCGATGACCGACGTCCGGGTCGGATCGTCGATCGCCACGACCAGGGTCTGTCCGACGCGAGCGATCGGCACGACCAGCCGTTTCTTGGCGAATCGCGGATTGATGAGCGCCCGCAGCGACTGGTCGAGCACGATCGTGTCGAGGTCGAAGAAGTTGATGTGAAGCTGCTGGCACAGCGCCCGGCGCATCTGCTCCTCGGTCACGTAGCGAAGGCGCACGACCACCTCGCCGATCGTCTGCTTGAAGCGGCGCTGCTCCGAGAGGGCGGTCTCGAGCTGTTCCGCGGTGATCGCCTTGGACTTGACGAGGAGCTCGCCCAGCCGCGAGCGGCGCCGGTGACGGTCGAGGACCGACAGGAGCTGGCTGCGCGTGATGACCTTCTGGGCGACGAGGATCTCGCCC
>DATEMW010000078.1:0-4537 GCA_035275385.1 Candidatus Methylomirabilota bacterium
GCCGAGGCGTCAGGCGGGAAGGCTTCGAGTCCGCGGACGATCTGCATGCAGGATGCGCACCGGTTTGACCTTGCTCCCGCCCGCCATCAGCTCCCCCACACCGATCATCGGACCGGCGAGGTCGTGGACTCGCACGTACCCTTCGGTCGCCGCCGCGGCCGGGATCACGTCGGCGGGCTGTCCGTGCCCGAAGGTGGCCGCCGCCTGGCCGTCCAGGCGGACGACCGGCCATCCCGACAGCGCGGCCTCGGCCGGCCGCACCCTGTCCCACAGCTCCTCGACGCCCTCCGTCAGCTCGCGCCACGAGATCGCCTCGCGCAGGTCGAACGAGCCGACGCGACAGCGGACCAGACTCTCGACCGCCCCGCCGCAGCCGAGCGCCGCGCCGAGATCGGCCGCGAGCACGCGCAGGTACGTCCCCTTGCCGCACACGACGCGCACGGTGGCCCGCGGCCCGTCGAGCTTTTCGATCAGGATCGAGCTGACGACGACCTCCCGCGGCGCGCGCTCCACCTCGATGCCTGCTCTGGCGAGCTCGTAGAGCCGCCGTCCCTGGTGATGCACAGCCGAGTACATCGGCGGCACTTGCTTGATACGCCCGACGAACGCACGGCAGGCTTCCTCGAGCCGGGCCTTAGTCAGACCGTCGACGGGGGACTCCGCGAGCACGCGGCCGCTCACGTCATGCGTGTCGGTCGTCACGCCGAACCGGATCGTCGCCAGGTATTCTTTGTCCTGATCGAGCAGGTAGGGCGTGAGCTTCGTCGCCTCGCCCACGAGGATCGGCAGTACACCGGTCGCGTCGGGATCGAGCGTGCCGGCGTGGCCGATCCGCCGCACCCCCAGACGTCGGCGTGCGATCGCGACTACGTCGAACGAGGTGGCGCCGCGCCCCTTGTCGACGACGAGGACGCCCGAGCCTATCGAGTCGGGGCTCACGCGCGATCCGCTCCGTCGACGGCTCGCCGGACCGCGGCGAGCACGGCCCGCTTGGCCTCCGGCAGCGGGCCCGGGACCGTGCATCCGGCGGCGTTGACATGACCACCGCCGCCGAACTGCGCGGCGATTCGCTGCACGTCGACGTCGCCCTTGCCGCGCAGGCTCACCTTGACCTTGCCGTCGCGCTCGCGCAGGAGGCACGCGACGCGAACCGACGCGACCGAGCGCGGATAGTTCACGAGCTCCTCCGACTCGACGATCCGCTCGGGCACGGCCTCAGCGGGCAGCGCCAGCCAGGCCACCTGTCCGTCCTCGCTCACCTCGACCCGGGCGAGCGCCTCGCCGAGCCAGTGCAGCGCGTCGGGCGCCCGCTGCTCGTAGAGCGACTGCGAGACCATCTCGGGCCGGGCGCCGGCGGCGACGAGCGCCGCGGCGATCGTGAACGTGCGCGTCGTGACGTTCGAGTAGCGGAACGAGCCCGTGTCGGTGTGGATCGCCGTGAAGAGGTTCGTGGCGATGGCCGGCGTCAGGGGCATGCGCAGCGCGGTCAGCAGCTCGTAGACCATCTCGCCCGTCGCGGCCGCCGTGATGTCGATCCAGTTCACGTGTCCGTACCGCCGGTTGTCGGGATGGTGGTCGATGTTCACGACGACCTTGCCGGCGCGCTTGGCCTGGTCGATGAGCCCCTCGGTCCGCTGCGGGTTGGGGCAATCCGTCAGCACCACGAGGTCGAAGCGGCCCTCGAGCTCGGTAAACTGCCGGTAGCGCTCGACGCCCGGCAGGAAGGCGAGCAGCGCCGGCGCCGGGTGCGGCCCTCCGTACACGACGTTCCACTTGTTCGTCTCGAGCGCCAGGCCGATCGCGAGTAAGGTACCCAGGACGTCGGCGTCGGGATGCACGTGGCCCAGCATCAGCGCGCGGCCGCCGCCGCTGAACGGCTGCAGCACGGCTGGCGAGGGTGCCGGGCTCGTGTGCTCGATCGCGGCGCTCACCGTCCCGATTCGCCGCCGACCTGCCGCAGCAGGGCCTGGATGCGCGCCGCGTGCTCCATGGACCTGTCGGGACGGAAATCGAGCTCGGGGGTGACCCTGAGATCCAGGTGCTGCCGCAGCCAGTTGCGGATGAAGCCGCGGGCGCTGACGAGCGCGGCCAGCGAGCCGGTCCACTGGGCTTCGTCGCCGAGGACCGACACGAAGACCTTCGCCGTTCTGAGGTCGCGCGACGTCTCGACCTCGGTGACCGACACGAATCCGAGGCGCGGGTCCTTGAGCTCGCGCTGCAAGAGCGTCGAGATTTCTTCTTTGACGAGCTGATTCACCCGGTCCAGTCGCTTGCCCTGCATTAGAGAATCTCCACGGAGGTGTCGAGCACCTGGCCCTCGACGTGGTCTTCGATGAAGTCCATTGCCTTGGCGATCACCTCGTTGGCGTGTCGCGCGTCGGCCGAGACGTACGCGATCGCGAGCGTCGCCCGCTGCCAGAGATCCTGGTGGTCGACCTCGGCCACGGACACCTCGAACCGCGCCCGAACTCTTTCTTTGAGACCTTTCAGGACGTGCCGCTTTTCCTTGAGGGAGGCGACGTCGGGCAGGTGCAGCTCGACCAGACCCAGCGCGACGCGCGCTGCCGACACGGCTCCCTCCGCGACGCTTCCCGATTATAGGCACGCCTCGGTCGGCGGGGCCTCAGCCCCGCGACGACCTGCGGCGTGCAATGCCTATAGCGTGCGCGCCACTTCCTCGCTCGTGTAGACCTCGAGGATGTCACCGGGCTGGATGCCGTTGACGCCGTCGACGCCGATGCCGCACTCGAGTCCGGCGAGCACTTCGCGGACGTCGTCCTTGAACCGCTTGAGCGAGCTGACGTTGCCGGTGCCGACGACCTCGTCGCCGCGGCGTACACGCACCTTGGCGACGCGAATGATCTTGCCTTCCTGCACGTACGAGCCGCAGATCGGCCCGAGCTTGGAGATGACGAAGATCTGACGGACCTGCGCCTTGCCCAGCGCGGTCTCCCGGATCTCGGGCGCCAGCATCCCGGCGAGCGCGGCCTTGAGGTCGTTGATCGCCTCGTAGATGACGTTGTAGTTCCGAATGTCGACGCCGTTCGCCTGCGCTTGGGCGGTCGCCTTGGGCTCGGCTTTCACGTTGAATCCCAGCACGATCGCGTTGGACGCCGAGGCGAGCATGACGTCGCTCTCCGTGATCATGCCGACCGAGCTGTGGATGACCTTCAGCTTCACCTCGTCGGTCGAGAGGCGCTCGAGCGATTCGGCCAGCGCCTCGACCGAGCCCTGCACGTCGGCCTTGAGGATGAGCCTGAGCTCCTTGACCTCGCCGGTCTGGATCTGCTTCTGCAGCCCCTCGAGCGTGATGCGGGTCGTGGCCTTGCCCTTGGCCTTCTCCCGGTCGAGCCGCATCGTCGCGATCTGCCGCGCCTTGCGCTCGTCCGAGACGGCCACCAGCACGTCGCCGGCCGCCGGGACCCCAGAGAGGCCTTGGATCTCGACGGGATCAGAGGGCCCGGCGGTCTTGACCTTCTTGCCGGCGGGGTCCAGCAGCGAGCGAACGCGCCCGGAGTACGACCCGACCACGACCGCATCGCCCTCCTTCAGGGTTCCATTCTGGATCAGCGCCGTGGCCACCGGCCCACGGCCCCGGTCGAGCCGGCCCTCGATGATCACGCCCTTGGCCGCGCGGCTGGAATTGGCCTTGAGCTCGAGAATCTCCGACTGCAGCGCGGTCATCTCGAGGAGCTGGTCGATGCCCGTCCCCATCTTGGCCGAGGTCGGCACGAAGATCGTCTGGCCGCCCCAGTCTTCCGGCACCAGGTTGAGATTCGAGAGCTCCCGCTTGACCCGGTCGGGGTCGGCCTGGGGTCGGTCGATCTTGTTGACCGCGACGATGATCGGCACGTTCGCAGCACGCGCGTGATTGATCGCTTCTTGTGTCTGCGGCATCACGCCGTCGTCCGCGGCGACCACGAGGATGACGATGTCGGTCGCCTGAGCGCCGCGCGCGCGCATCGCCGTGAAGGCCTCGTGGCCCGGCGTATCGAGGAACGTGACCTTGCCGTGTGACGTCGTCACCTGGTAGGCGCCGATGTGCTGGGTGATGCCGCCGAACTCCTTCTCGGCGACCTTCGACTTGCGGATCGCATCCAGCAGCGAGGTCTTGCCGTGGTCGACGTGACCCATGACCGTGACCACCGGCGGGCGCAGCGAGAGCTGACTCGGGTCGATATCTTCCTCGTCGACCACGTCGCCTTCGACCGAGCGGATCTCGACGTCGACGTTGAACTTGTCGGCGACCAGCTTGGCGGCGGTCGGATCGAGGAGCTCGTTCACCGTGGCCATCACGCCGAGCTCGAGCAGCGCCTTGATCACTTCGCCCGACTTGCGCCGCATCTTCTCGGCGAGCTCGCCGACCGTGACGGACTCGGGCACGCGGATGAGCTCGCGCCTGACCTCGGTCGGCGGCGCCGGCGCTTCCTGGACGACGACCGGCGCAGATGCGACCGCGGCGGGCGCCACGGGAACCGGCGCCAGCGGAGGCGGGGGCGCGACTGGAGCCGCCAGCGGCGCCGAGGGTGCAGCCGGG
>DATEMW010000079.1:0-5317 GCA_035275385.1 Candidatus Methylomirabilota bacterium
TTCGCGGAACACCAGGGCCAGTCCGAAGGTGAGGATCAGCCCGTAGAGCGGCGGCCGCCGGTAGATCGGCCGCAGCGTGGTCACCTCGGTGAGGGCGCCGACCACGCCGACGACGAGCGGGCCCAGCAGCAGGGCCACCCAGAACGATTGGGTGAGGCCGATCAGCGCGATCCCGGCGTAGGCCCCCAGCATGTACAGCTCGCCGTGGGCGAAGTTCATGACCCCGAGCAGCCCGAAGATGACGGTGAGGCCCAGCGCCACCAGCCCCAGCGCGGCCCCGAAGACGAGGCCGTGCAGGAGCTGCGGCAGCAGGATCGCGACGACGTAGTCCAACTACTTCTTCTTGATCTCCCAGGTGAACCCTTCGACCGGGTCTTTGCCCACCATCGCTTCGCCGATCGAGTCGCTCCCGGCGATCTTCGCGATCGGGAGGTTCTTGCCGCCCTTCACCTGATAGAGGTGCATGTCCATGATGACCTGATGGTCTTCCTTGCGGATGCACTGGCGGCCGATGTGGGTGTTGTCGACGCACATGCCCTCGTGGGCCTCGGCCACCTTGTCGGAGTCGAACGACTTGGCCTTCTCGACCGCGGCCGCCCAGAAGAGCACGGCGTCGTACGAGCCGGCGGCGATGTTCGCGTCGGTGCCGAACTTCTTCTTGAACCGCGCGTTGTAGGCCTGCATGTTCGCGTCCGGGTTATGGGGCGAGAAGTGATTCAGCTGCACGAAGCCTTCCATCGGCTCCGCGATCGACGGCAAATCCTGCTGCAGGAGGAAGCAGTCGATGCCGGCGAGCTTGTACTTCTTGGTCATCCCGAACGAGTGCAGCTGGGTCATCAGCCTGAGCGAGTCCGTCCCGGCGAACGCCAGGAACAGCACGTCGGGGGTCGACTGGTTGATGGCGCCGAACCACGGGCTGAAGTCCTTGGTGTCGAGCGGCGCTCCGGCGACGCCGACGACCTCGCCGCCGAGCTTCTCGAGCGCGGTCTTGAACTGGCGCCCGTCCGACTGGCCCATCGCGTAGTCGGTATAGAAGATGTAGACCTTCTTGCCCATCTTGTCGACGATGTACTTCGCCAGCCCGTTGGCCTGCATGCGCGAGTCGGGCTGGTTCGAGAAGTAATACTTGTGGAACTTCGTGGTCCGCATGAACTCGGCGCACGACACCGAATTCCAGTGGATGGTCTTGTGCTTCTTGGTGACGTCCATCACGGCCATGGTGGCGCCGCTCGACACCGCGCCGACCAGCAGCTTCACGTCGTCCTGGAGAATGAGCTTCTCGGCCTTGCGGACGGCGGGCGCCGGCTTGGTCTCGTCGTCCTCCGAGATGATCTCGATCTTGTGGCCGAGCACGCCGCCCTTGGCGTTGAGCTCCTCGACGGCCATCTGCATGCCCCACGTCTGGTACTTGCCGTACCCCTCGAAGACACCGACCTTCGAGCCGAGGTCGCCGATCTTGACGACCTTCTGCTGCGAGGAGGCCGGCGCCGCGATCCAGACGAGCGCGGCGATGGCGACCAGTACGGTGAATCCCCACGTCACGCGCTTCATGAGTTCCTCCTTGGTGGCGTTGACGACGATGGTGGTGCCGACGATTCGATCAGGCTCGACAGGACCTGGGCGATTCGCTGGAGCGGCTTGCGCAGGTTCTCAGGATTGGCCGGTGCGGCGCCGCCGGCCCCGGGCTTCACGTACCCGTCGGCCTCGTCGAAGGCCAG
Source organism: Candidatus Methylomirabilota bacterium (assembly GCA_035275385.1). GTDB lineage: Bacteria > Methylomirabilota > Methylomirabilia > Rokubacteriales > CSP1-6 > AR31. The sequence goes on from DATEMW010000079.1 coordinate 1,719, forward strand.
CCGCACCGCGACCGAGGCCTTGTTGTCCCGCGTCGCGACGGCGAAATCGACGAGGTTGTAGTAGCGCCAGATCGCTTCGAGGAATTTCCGGCCGGTCGCGATCTGCGCGTCGGCGGCGGCGCCGGGACGGGCGAGCTGGCGGTCGGCCTCGAGCGCCAGATCGCGCGAGAGCGCGGCGAAGAAGACCATGAGCCGCCGCTCCACCTCGCGCCCGTCGCCCGCGGCGAGCGCCGCGCGCGTGCCCTCTTCGAGATCCGCCGGCAGGGCGGCGGCGTGCGCCCGCATCTCGGTGCGCAGCGGCCCTTCATCGAAGAGCTTGAGCGCCACGTCGAACTTCTGCGCCTGGACCGAGAACTTCACCTGCTTGAAGTTGGTCGTGACGGCGTTGTCCCGGGGAACGTAGGAGCCGACGTGATGCGCTTGGGCCGGGGCGCTGAGCGTGACGAGCGCGGCCAGCAGGGCAGGCGCGACGATCGTGCGGCTGCTCACGCGCGGCGCCGGGCCAGCATCGTCCACGCGACGCACCCGACCAGGCCCCAGAGCGCGACGATCGTGGCGGTGCCGAACGGCACCCACACGAGCCACTCGGCGATCGCCTTCGATCGCTCCAGACCGTACGCTGGGATCAGCGCGCTCCATGCGAGGTAGCCGACAGGATAGCCCGCCCCGCCCACCGTGAGAAGGGCGATGATGGCGCGGCGCGCCACCGCGCGCTGGATCACCGTGGCCGCCACCATCGAGGTGGCGATGATGACCAGGCCCATGCCTTCGGCGTGCATGTGGAAGAGCCGGAGCCCGGCGTCGAACTTCACCAACGCCTCGTCGAGGATTCGCTCGTCCACGTCGCGCACGCCGACCAGCCCGTGCACGCCCGGGCGGGCCAGCATGCCGTCGCGCGCCCAGCGCGTCAGCTCCACCTTGAACCGCGCCATCGCGCCGCCGCCCACTTCCGCGGCCACGATCGACAGCACGGCGACGAGGAGCACCCAGCGCGGCGGCAGCCGCCAGGTCGGCGCGCCCGCGTCGGTCATAGGCGCCGCCGGGCCAGGGCGAATGCCAGACCCACGAGCCCGGCGATCGCCGCGAGCCCGAACGGGGCGAGGATCCACCGTTCGGCTAGCTCGACACCGGCGTCGCGCCCGAGCTCGAGCACCGCCGCGCCGTAGACGAGATAGCCGAGGGGAAACAGGCCGCCGAGCGTCAAGAGCGCGTAGAGCGCGGCGCGCGAGCGCCGGCCGGGCACGACGGCCGCGACCAGCGAGCTGGCGAAGAACAGGACGAGGCCGACGCCCTCGCCGTGCAGGTGAAAGAACGAGAGGCCGGCCTCGGCGGTGAAGACGGCGCGCTCGCGCACCTCGTCGTCGTACTCCGCCGAGCCTGAGAAGCCGTGAGCACCGGGATTGGCCGCGACTCGCGCGGCCGCGTAGCGCTCGATCTCGGGCTTGAGCCGGGACATCGCCGCGCCGGCCGTCTCGCCGAGCGCCAGCATCGCCAGAGCGACGAGAACGACGCCGAGGGGCGGGCGCCTCACGGGGGCGGAGAGTATCACGAATCATCGCCGCACTCGGCCCGCGGCGTTTGTCATCGCCGACGGCCTGTGGCAAGGTTGGCGCGCCTATGCGCAGCGGTGACGCGTACGTCGCGAGCCTCCGGGACGGTCGCGCGGTATTCCTCGACGGCGAGCGTGTGGACGACGTCACCAAGCACCCCGCGTTCGTCGAGCCGATCCGCCGTATCGCCGAGACCTACGATCGCGCGAAGGCCGCCGCCGAGGATCCCGCGTTGACGTTCGCCGACCCCGCGACCGGCGTGCGGCACAGCAACATGTGGCTGATCCCGCGCTCCGCGGACGATCTCGGCGCCCGGCGCCGCGTACATCGGTTCTGGGCCGAGCCGTCGTTCGGACTCATGGGGCGCACCCCCGACCACGTCGCGTGCGTGCTCACCGCGTTCGCCTCGTGGCGGCACCTCTTCGACCAGGGCGGCACGCGCTTCGGCGACCACGTCGTCCGCTTCCACCAGCGCGCGCGCGATGAGGACCTCTACGTGACCTACGCGATCGTGCCGCCGCAGGTCGATCGCTCGCGGCCGGCGCATCGCCATCCCGAGCCGTTCCTGCACCCGGGCGTGGTGCGCGAGACGTCGGCCGGCGTCGTCATACGCGGCGCCCATGCGATCGCGACCTCGGCCACCATGGCCGACTGGCTCTTCGTCTCCTACATCACCCCGCTGGTGCCGGGCGACGAGGACTACGCGATCTCGCTCGTGATGCCGATGAACGCCGAGGGGCTTCGGCTCTATCCGCGCCGGCCGTTCGCGTCGCTGGCGACCAGCGTCTACGACTATCCGCTCTCGTCGCGCTTCGACGAGGTCGATACGACCGTCGTCTTCAACGACGTCTTGGTGCCGTGGGAGCAGGTCTTCATCCATCGCAACGTCGAGCTGGTCAACGCGCAGTTTCACGACTCGCCCTCGCACACGACCGCGAACTTCCAGGCGCTCGTCCGCTTCGGCGTGAAGCTCGAGTTCATGGCCGGCCTCGCCGCGCGCCTGGCCGAGATCCAGAGCGCCGAGGGCGACGCGAGCGTGCAGGCCACGCTCGGCGGCGACATCGCGGCCTTGTGCGCCGCGTTCGACGCGCTGGTGAAGGCCGCCGAGCGCGATCCGCTGATCACGCGCGGCGTGGCGCGCCCGCATCCGCAATACATCTACGCGGGCATGGGGCTCCAGCGGCGGCTGATCGTCGACATGATGCGCACCCTGCGTGAGCTGGCGGGCGGCGCCTTCCAGACCGTGCCGTCGTCGGAGGCCGCGTTCGCGAGCGCCGAGACGCGCGCCGACGCCGAGCGCTACTACCAGTCGACCGCCGCGCCCGCGCGCGAGCGCATCAAGCTCGTAAAGCTCATCTGGGACTTCGTCGGCACCGAGTTCGGGGGCCGTCAGCTCCAGTACGAGATGTTCTACTCGGCGTCGCAGCCGGTCGTGAATCGCCGCATGTTCCGGTCGTATGACTGGACGGCTGCCAAGGCCATGGTTGCCCGGTGCCTGGGCGAGTACTGACAGACTCACTGGAGGGTTCGTGGCGACACTCGGCTTGATCAACATCGGTGCGGTGGCGACCGGCGTGCTGGCGGCGCCGAGGCTGGAGGCCGAGGCCATTCTGGTCGATGGCGCGCGAATCTCTGCGATCGGCGCCGCGTCCCGAGTCGGTGCGGCCGGAGCGGACGTGGTCGTCGATTGCCAGGGCACGACCGTGATACCCGGGTTGATCGATTCGCATTGCCACGTGGTGCTCGGCGACTACACGCCGCGGCAGAAGACGGTCGACTTTCTCGATTCGTACGTGCACGGCGGCATCACGTCGGTGGTGTCGGCGGGCGAGGGCGTGCACGCGCCCGGGCGTCCGCACGATGCCGCGGCGTCGAAGGCGCTGGCGATCGCTGCCGCGAAGTGCTTCGAGCATTTCCATCCCAACGGCATGAAGGTCAACGCGGGCTCGGTCGTGCTCGAGCCCGGCCTCACCGACGATGACTTCGCCGAGATGGCCCGGCACGGCGTGCGCCACGCGAAGTACGGCTTCGGCGGCTACGCGCAGCCCA
>DATEMW010000080.1:0-7974 GCA_035275385.1 Candidatus Methylomirabilota bacterium
AGCGGAACGTTCTCCGTGCTGCCCTTGGTGTTGCGCTGCTCGATCGCGAGCGTCGGCTCCGTCTCGTGCACGGTGTCGGCCACCGCGGCGCCGTAGACCGGAAAGCCGCCGCCCGGAGTCGCGGTGCCGAGCACCACCGTCGTGCGGTTCGCGGAGCCGCCGGCTGTCGTCGACATGGCGGATACCCTATCACGTCGCCGCGCTATACTCGCGCAGCCGCAATCCGACAAACAACGAGGGGAGCCCGAGCCCGATGAAGCTCTTCATCGCCGCCGCTCTGCTGCTCGCCGCGCTCGCGTCGAGCGCGCACGCTCAGGTCCAGATCACGATCTCGCAGCCCGCCGAGGCCACGACGATGGACCCGGGCCGGAGCACGCAGGTCCTGACCGTGAACTACTTCTACAACCTCTACGACGCGCTCACGCGCTGGGACAACACGCTCAAGCTGCAGCCCGGCCTGGCGACGTCGTGGAAGAACGTCAACGAGACGACGTGGGAGTTCACCTTGCGTCAGGGCGTCAAGTTCCACGACGGCGCGCCGCTGACGGCCGAGGACGTCAAGGCCACGCTCGAGCGCAATCTGCAGCCGGGCAAGACCGTGGTCCAGCCGGGCTTCGCGACGATCGAGGCCGTGCAGATCGTGAACCCGACGACGATCCGGATCGTGACGAAGAAGCCCGATCCGCTGCTGCTCGTGCGCGTGGCGCAGATGGGTTCTCAGATCCTTCCTGCGCGCTTGACCACCGATGAGGGCGTCAAGGAGCTCGCCCGCAAGCCCATCGGCACCGGGGCCTACAAATTCGTCGAGTGGGTGAAGGACGAGCGCCTCGTGATGGAGGCCAATCGCGATTGGTGGGGCTGGGAGGGCCGCGCACCGGCGATCGATCGCGTGGTGTGGAAGCCGGTCCCCGAGGACTTCCCGCGGATCGTGGCGCTCGAGAAGGGCGAGGCCGACATCATCACGAACGTGCCGCCCGACCGCATCAAGAGCATCGCGGACGGCCGCGCCACCCAGATCGTCACGGTCCCGTCGAGCCGCATCGTCACCCTGTCGATCAACAGCACGCAGCCGCCGCTCAGCGACAAGCGCGCGCGGCAGGCGCTCCACTACGGGCTCGATATCGGATCGCTCATCAAGAATCTCTACGCGGGGCAGGGCAAGCCGTTCAGCGGCGGCGTGGCCGACACGGACTTCGGCTACAACGCCTCGCTCAAGCCCTATCCGTTCGATCCGGCCAAGGCCAAGCAGCTCCTGGCCGAGGCCGGGCGCCCCAACGGCATCGACGTGAGCCTGCACGCCGGCAGCGGCACGATGGTGAACGACAAGTTCCTGCTCGAGGCGATCGCCGACATGTGGGCGAAGTCCGGCATCCGCGCCCGGATCGATATGATGGAGATGGGCGCGCGGCAGCGCATGCTCAACGAGCGGAGCGTCCCGGCCAACGGTCTCTTGCTCGGCAATCCGCAGTCGACGCTCCTCGACGCGGACGGAAGTCTCTGGCGCTTGTGGCATCCCAACGGCTTCAACGGCAAGTACTGGACCGGCAGCCAGCCGGGCCAGCGCTTCCACGACTTGATGGAGCAGGCGCGCTACTCGCTCGATCCCGCCAAGCGCCGCGCGCTCTACATGGAAGCCACGCGGATCATCCACGACGACAAGCCGTGGGTCGAGCTGTTCCAGGAAATCATCGTGTACGGTGTGAGCCGGCGCGTTGCGTTCAAGCCGCGCGCCGACTACCGGCTGATCGTGGCGGAGATGACGGCGAGCCGCTGAGATGATCGAAGGGGGCCTCGACGGCCCCCTCCGAGCCTCCCCCAGGATTGCGCGGGCAAAGCCCGCGCTCGAAGCACGCCTACTCAGACAGGTGACGGGCGCGGTTAGCGGATGATTCGGGCTTCGAGGCGGAGCAGGCGCTGGTCGACGCGCCGAAACTGGTCGCCGACTTCGCCGCGGAAGCGATCGAGCTTCTGATCCACGCCGAGGACGCCTTCGCCCACGAGCTGGATCTTGTCCATCAGCCGATCGGCCACGACGTCGAGGTGCCGGCGTGTCTCGGCGGCGCTGGCCCTGATCTCCGTGCGGAGCGCGAGCGTGATCGCGGACGTCAGTTCGGACGTCAGCTCGGACTTCAGCTCTGACTTCAACTCAGAAAATTGCCTGTCGAAGTAGGCGACGAGCTCCTGGTCCACGCGAATACTCTGATCGCACCTTACCGGGCCGTCAAGTGTGGCGCCGAATAGACGTTGGCGCAGGCTTCAGCACGAGCAAGGTGTCGTCGGGACGATCGCGGCTCTGGTGTAAAGTGAGGACATGCGCAGAGCGATTCCGAGACTGACACTCGCGCTGCTGCTGGTGGCCGCGGCAACCGCTCCGGCGGCGGCGCAGTCGCTCGACGACGTGGTGCGCGAGATCGAGACGGTCTACGGCCGCATGACGGATTTGCGTGCCGACTTCACGCAGACGGCGTTCAACAAGAGCCTGAACCAGACGATTCCGGCGCGGGGCACCGTTTATCTGAAGAAGGGCGGTAAGCTCCGCTGGGAGTACGTCGAGCCCACGCCGCAGGAGATCGTCTCCGACGGCAAGAAGCTCTGGGTCTACACACCCACCTTGAACCAGGCCAACGTCGCCGACGCGCCCGAAGCGCTCGCCGGCCCCGCCGGCAGCTTCCTCGCGGGGCTCGGGCGCCTGCGCAACGAGTTCCAGGTGCGCTTCCTCAATCCGGCCCAGCCGAAGGACAGCGACGGCAACTGGGCTCTCGACTTGACGCCCAAGCAGCCGTTGCCGACCATGACCCGCCTGATCCTGTCGGTCGATCCCAAGAGCTGGGAGATCAGGAAGGCCGTGGTCCACGACCAGTTCGAGAACACGGTGACGATGCGCTTCACGAAGATGGCGGTGAACAGCGGACTGCCGGAGCGGACGTTCACGTTCGTCGCGCCCAAGGGCGTGGTGATCGTCCCGCTCAAGTAAGCGAGGAGCCATGGCCGCCGAGAACTCGTTCGATATCGCGTGCAAGATCGACATGCAGGAGGTCACCAACGCGCTCGACCAGGCGCGGCGGGAGATCGACACGCGCTACGACCTCAAGGGCACCAAGTGCGGCGTGACGATCGAGAAGACCGACTTCATCGCCACCGCTCCAGACGACATGAAGCTGAAGGCGGTCGTCGACATCCTCCAGTCGCGCCTGCACAAGCGGGGCGTGCCGCTGAAGGCGCTCACGTATGGCGAAGTCGAGCAGGCTTCCGGCGGCACGCTCCGCCAGAAGATCGGACTCCAGCAGGGCATCCCGATCGAGCGCGCCAAGGAGATCGTGCGCCTCATCAAGGACAGCAAGGTCCGCGTGCAGGCCTCGATCCAGGAAGATCAGGTGCGCGTCGCCGGCAAGAACCGCGACGACCTCCAGAAGATCATCGCGCTGCTGAAGGACAAGGACCTCGGCATCGCGCTCCAGTTCACCAACTATCGAAGCGTCTGACCATCGTCGCTTTGCTCGCGCCGGCGGCTGATCCAGCGCGCAACGTGTCAGCGCCACCGCCATGACGACCGCGTTTCCCACTCGAGAAGTTCTCGGTTGGCTTCTTGCCGCCGGAGCCGTCGTGTTCGCGTTCTTCCTTGCGCTGTACTTCAGCTTGTTCGTCCTGATATTCGGGCCGTTTCCGAAGGATCTGGCCGAGCCGACGGCGGGCTTCACGATGAGCCTGCTCATCGTTCTGGCGGGCTCGCTACTTGCGCCACGGCAGCGCCTCGTCGTCGCGTTCGGGTTGTGCGTGGCGGGCACGACCCTCGCCACGGCTCTTTGGAGCTTTCATCTCCTGGGTAGTCTGGTTGGCGGTCTCGCTGCGGTCGCGTTTGTCGGGTGGTGGTTTCACTCGCGCCGCACAAGGCGCTCGACACTTTGGGTTAGCGTTGGTGTCTTCGTCGCCGTCTTCGTTTTCGCCGCCGTGGTGTTCGCCCGCTTTGTCGACATGCCGGCGCGCCCCAAAGCCTTGTCCGTGGAGCTCGCTCAGGTTCTCGGCACGAACGCCTCACTCGTCACAGCGTTCTATCGCTACGATCGCGGCGGTTTCATCGACCACGAGTGGCTGTGGCGCATCGATGCCACGCCAGAGGCGATTGCCCTGGTGGTCAGCGGTCTTGGACTGCGCAGCACCAACGCGGTGCCTCGGGACTTCTGGAGGATGCCGCCGCACTATTGGCCGCGTTCCATGCCCGCCGGCGGGGAGGCGTTTCAGAGTCCGATGTTTTCAGGCGACGGTAGAGGACCGGATGGCGCGCACTATTTCCTGGTTCACGACAAGGCCCAGAGCCGGGCATTCGTCTGGGTGAAGGACAATTTCTGACCCCGAGGCCACGGTATACTGACTGGCGGTCATGAAGGTCCACCTGACGACGCTCGGCTGTCCGAAAAACCAGGTCGACTCGGAGCTGATGCTCGGCATGCTCAGCGAGGCGGGCTTTCCGCTCGTGGAGCGGGCCGAGGACGCCGAGTGCCTGGTCGTGAACACCTGTGCCTTCATCGACCGCGCGCGCGAGGAATCGATCGACACGATCCTGGAGCTCGCGAAGCTCAAGAAACGCGGCTCGTGCCGCGCCCTGATCGTCACCGGCTGTCTCACGCAGCGCTACGGCGGCGACATCTTGAAGGAGATGCCGGAAGTCGACGGCATTCTCGGCACCTCGAATCTCTCGCGCATCGTCGAGCTGGTGCGGCAGGCCGCGGGCCGCCACGACTGGGCGAGCTCGGCGCCCCCGGGATACCTCTACGACGCGACGACGCCGCGGCTTCTGACCGGCCGCGTGCCGTACGCCTACGTGAAGATCGCCGAAGGGTGCGACATGGGCTGCACCTTCTGCGCGATTCCACAGTTCCGCGGCCGGCACCGGAGCCGGCCGCTCGCCGACATCGTCAAAGAGGTCGAGGGCCTGGCGGCGCGCGGCGTCCAGGAGGCGATCCTCGTCTCGCAGGACACGCTCGCCTACGGACGCGACATTCCCGGCAACGGCGACATCGCCGACCTGCTCCTGGCGCTCGGCGAGACGCGCATGCCGTGGATCCGCCCGATGTACCTGCACCCGGCGCACGTCAACGACCGGCTCATCGAGCGCTGGGCGCGCGCGCGGGTCGTGCCGTACCTGGACATGCCCGTCCAGCACGGCGACGACGGCGTGCTGCGCGCGATGCGGCGGGCCGTGACCGCGAGACGGATGCGCGAGATCGTCAGCGCGTTCCGCGACGCGATCCCCGGGCTCACGGTGCGCACCACGGTCCTCGTCGGCTTCCCGGGCGAGACCGACGCCGCGTTCCAGACCATGCTCGAATTCCTGGAGGAGACGCGCTTCGACCGTCTCGGCGTCTTCACCTATTCGCCCGAGGAGGGTACGCCGTCGGTCGCGTTCGCCGACCAGATCGCACCCGAGATCGCCGCCGAGCGCGCCGCGATCGTGCAGGAGCATCAGGACCGCCGCGCCTGGGAGCGTGGCGCGGCGCTCGTGGGCACCGTCGCCGACGTCCTGGTGGACGGGCCCAGCGAGGACCCCGCGTTCGCGTTCGAGGGGCGGACGGCCGGGCAGGCGCCCGAGATCGACGGCGTCGTGTACCTGCGCGATCGCCGCCTCACCCCCGGTAGGTTCGCCCGCATTCGCATCGTCGAGGTCGAAGGATACGAGCTGGTCGGCGAGCGCGCGTAGCCGCACCACGGGGCTCGACCGTGTCGCGCTCGTCGTCGCAACTGGCTTCGGCTCCGGCTACTCGCCCGTGGCGCCAGGCACCGCCGGTAGCGCGCTGGCCGTCCTCATCCTCTGGCTGGTTCCGTTCTCGCGAGTCGGCGTTTTCGTGTTCCTCGTCGTCGTCACGCTCGTGGGCACCTGGGCCGCCCACCGAGCCGAACGCGTGCTCGGGCGAGCCAAGGATCCCGGCGTGATCGTCATCGACGAGGTCGCGGGCATGACCTTGGCGGTCGCCCCGTTCGCGCTGACACTGCCGGTGCTGGCGGTGGGGTTCGTCCTGTTCAGGGTGTTCGACGTGCTGAAGCCGTTCCCGGCACGCTCGAGCCAGCACGCGGTCGGCGGCATCGGGATCATGGTGGATGATCTGATCGCGGGGTTGTACGCTCTGATCGTGATCGTCATCGGCCGAGCCGTCTTCGCCTGGCCATGACAGCGAGCGCCCACATCGTCACGGTCGGAGCGATGCCGTCCCCCGGCGCCGACGGGGCGGCCGTCGCCGCGGCGCTCGGCGCCGCCGGTGTCTCCGTCGTCAGCCGAGTCTTCGTGGAAGACGACGAGACCGCGCTCGAGCGGGCGCTCGGCTCGGACGAGGCGCTGACAGTCGTGCTCGCGGGCGGCGGCGGCTCGGCCGGCGACATCGTGCGCCGCGTCCTCGCGCGCGTGACCGGCGCGCGGCTCGTCCTCAACGACCGGCTTCTGACCACCCTGCAAGAGCGCTATCGCCGACTCGACCGCCCGCTGCCGCGGCGCGCCGAGCGCCTGGCGCTTTTGCCCCAAGGCGCCACCCTGTGGGTCACGGCCGACGCCGAAGCCGGGTGGGCGATGGAAAGCGGCCACCGGGCCTTTGCGGTGCTCGCGCGCGACGCCACGCTCCAGACGACGATCGCCCAGCAGCTGACGTCGTTCGCGCGCGAATGGGCTGGCGCGCGCGGCGTCGCCGCCGTCCGCACCCTGCGCACCGCGGGCCTCAGCGCCGCCGAGGTCGAGGAGCGGCTGGTGGATTGGCTCGGCCGCGACGGCGAGGTGATCGTCTCGACCATTCCGGCCGACGGCGAGGTGTGGGTGAGGCTGCGCGCTCGCGCCTCGACCCCCGCGGAGGCCGCGCGCAGCCTCGCGAAGGCCGAGACCGGCGTGGGTGCGCTCCTCGGCGAGGACTGCTACGGACGCGACGGCGAGACGCTGGAGGCCGTCGTGGGCCGGATGCTGATCGAGCAGCAGCTCACGATCGCCGTGGCCGAATCGTGCACGGGCGGTCTTCTCGGCCATCGCCTCACCAGCGTGCCGGGCTCCTCGGCCTACTTCGAGCGCGGCGTGCTCGCGTACTCGAACCAGGCGAAGGCGGAGCTCCTCGGCGTGCCGGAATCGATCGTGAGAGATCACGGGATCGTCAGCGGCGCGTGCGCCGAGGCCATGGCGCGCGGGGCCGCCACGCTCGCCGGCACCCCGTGTGCGCTCGCGATCACCGGGATCGCCGGCCCCGACGGGGGAACGCCGACGAAGCCCGTGGGCACGGTGTACGTGGGCCTGGTGGTGAGGGACGAGACGCTCGCGCGGCGCTTCGTCTTCTCCGGCGATCGCGCCGCGGTGAAGTGGCAGTCGACGCAGGCCGCGCTCGACATGCTGCGCCGCTCGCTGCGGGGCCAGTCGTGAAAGCCTGGACCATCGCCGTGGCCCTGGCGCTGACGGCGTGCGCCGGTGTGAAGCCGCTCGACCGCGGCATCGGCCTCATGCACCAGGGCGACTACGCCGGGGCCAGGGACGCCTTCGACGAGGCGGTTCGCGACTCGCCGTGGTCGGCCGCGGCGCTCGCGAACCGGGGCGCCGCTCGCGCGCATCTCGGCGATCTGGACGGCGCGATCGCCGACTATTCCCGCGCGCTCGCCAACGGGCCCGTCGACGCCGAGGTGCTCTTCAATCGCGGCGTCGCCATGATCGCGAGGAAGGACTACCAGGGAGCGATCGCCGACCTGACCCTGGCGTTCTCGACGAACCCGCATCACGCGCGCGCTCTCTTCGCGAGAGGCACCGCGCGGTCGCTCAGCGGCGACGCCGAGGGCGCCCGCACCGACTGGCAGCGCGCGATCGAGCTCGAGCCCGATCCGGGCGAGAAGGCGATGATGCTCGCCGCGGCGAGCCCGCCCGCGGTACCGGTGGCGACGCCGCCGATGCGGGTATCCGCCCCGGCCGAGTCGGCGCCTGTGCAGGAGTCGCCGAGCAACGCCGCGACGCCCGCGCCGCGG
>DATEMW010000081.1:0-10774 GCA_035275385.1 Candidatus Methylomirabilota bacterium
TCGCCGCCGGCGGCCGGGCGGGCGGCGCGCGGGCTGCGGCGTCGCTCGACGGCGGCGCTCAGGAACGGGTGAGCCGTCTGCTGCGCATCGGCGGCGAGATCGGCTGGGGCGAGTTCGCGCTCGAACGGCTCACGGCGACCGATCTCGCCGTGAGCGTGCGCCACTCGCCGGTCGCCGAAGCCTACGGCCACTCGGCGGTCCCGGTGTGCCATCTGACCCGCGGCGTCCTCGAATCGCTCGCGGCCTCGATCTTCGGTAGACCGCGCACGGTCGTCGAGACCGCGTGCGTCGCCGCGGGCGCGCCGGCCTGTCGCTTCGAGGCCTCATGACCTGGGCCTCGCTCGTCCACGTCGTAGTCTCGGGCCTCGCGACCGGCTCGATCTACGCGCTGATGGCGATCGCGCTGGTGATCATCTACAACGCGACCCGCACGCTCAACTTCGCCCAGGGCGAGATGCTGATGGTGTCGACGTTCGTCGGCTGGACCGCGATGCAGGTGCTCCAGGCGCCGCTGATCGTCGCGCTCGCGGTCGCGGTGGTCGCGGCCGCGCTGCTGGGGTTCGTGCTCGAGCGGGTGGTGATCCGCCACGCGATCTCGGCCACCCACTTCGACGTGCTGATCATCACGCTCGGGCTCTCGCTGATGCTGCGCTCGGCCGCGGGCGTCACGTGGACGCACGACGAATTTCCGTTTCCTTCGTTCTTCTCGAACCGGCCGCTGATGGTGGGACCGCTGCGCGTGGCGCCCGTCTCGCTCGGCATCATCGGCGCCTCGCTCGGGATGATGCTGGTGCTCGGCGCCCTCTTCCGCTGGACGCGGCTCGGCCGGGCCATGCGCGCGGTGGCGCAGAACCAGCGCGCGGCACGGCTCATGGGGATCAGCGTCGAGCGCGTCTACTCCTCGTCGTGGATGATCGCCGCGGTCGTCGGCGCCGTGGCCGGCGTGCTGATCGCGCCGGTCGTCTTCCTCTCATCCAAGATGGGCCTGGTCGCGATCAACGGATTCACCGCGGCGGTCCTGGGCGGCTTCGGCTCGATGCCGGGGGCGGTCGTCGGCGGCATGCTGCTCGGCGTGCTCGAGAACCTGGCACCGCTCTATCTGCCGGCGTCGATCAAGCACTCGGTGCCGTTCCTGGTCATGATCACGATCTTGATCGTGCGTCCGGGCGGTGTGCTCGGGCGCGTCGCGCGGCGGAAGGTGTGATGCGCCGCTTCGCGCTCGCGACCGGCGCCGTGGTCGTCGTGGGCTGGCCGTGGGCGGCGCCGCCCTACTTCATCTTTCTGGCGAGCCTGATCGCGGTCAACGCGATCGTCGCGATCGGCCTGAACCTGCTCTCGGGCTACACGAATCAGCTCTCGTTCGGCCACGCCGGCTTTCTGGCGATCGGCGCGTACGCCGCGGCCATCCTGACGATCCGCGCCCCGGCGCTGCCCGTTCCGGCGGCCTTGCTGCTGGCCGGTCTCATCACCGGCGCGGTGGGCCTCGCGCTCGGCGTGCCGTGTCTGCGCCTGGAGGGCCTCTACCTGGCGATGGCGACGCTCGCCTTCGGATTCGTCGTCGTCGAGGCGATCCTGAACCTCGACGGACTGACGCGCGGCAACGACGGCCTGCACGTGCCGGCGGCGCGCCTGGGCCCGTGGAGCCTCGCGACCGACACCGCGCGGTACTACCTGGTCGTGGCCGTCGCGGCGCTCCTGATCGCGGCCGCCGTCAACATCAGCCGGACGCGCACCGGGCGCGCGCTCCTCGCCGTGCGCGAGAGCGAGATCGCCGCGCAGGCCAGCGGCGTCAACCTGGCCGCGTACAAGACGCTCGCGTTCGTGGTCTCCGCGTTCTACACGGGCGTCGCCGGGGGCCTCTTCGCGCTGGTGGTCGGCTTCGTGTCGCCCGACTCGTTCGACGTGTTCCTCTCGGTGGATTTCGTCGCGATGATCATCGTCGGCGGTCTCGGGTCGATTTTGGGCTCGGTGATCGGCGCCGCCGTCATCACGACCCTCAACGATTCGCTGGCCGGCTTCCAGAACTACCGTCCGCTCATCTTCGGCGCCATTCTAATCATGTCCATGCTGTTCATGCCGGGCGGCATCGCGAGCGCGCTCCGAAGAATCCCGGGGGCCGGCGCCTGGCCCCTTTTCACAAGGAGAGACGATCGATGATTCGTCGTGCAAGCCTCCTGCTGCTCCTCGCCCTCATCGTGGGCGCGCTGCCCGCCGCCGCGCAGCAGGGCGTCACCGACACCGAGATCGTGATCGGCAGCTCGAACTCGTTCTCGGGTCCGCTCGCGTTCACGGGCGAGCAGATCACGAAGTTCGGGGTGGATCTCTACTTCCGCGTCGTCAACGACGGGGGCGGGATCCACGGGCGCAAGATCCGGACCGTGTACTACGACGACGGCTACCGGCCGCAGGACGCGGTCGCCAACACGAAGAAGCTGGTCGAGCAGGACAAGGTGTTCGCGATCATCATTCCGCAGGGCTCGCCGCCGGTCGTCGCGACGCTCGAATACCTCGAAGAAAACAAGGTGCCGCTCTTGTTTCCGTACCAGAGCTCGCCGGTGACTCGCGGCAAGCGCCACATCATCCAGGGGATGACGCTCAGCGACCGGTCGTCCAAGATGATGATCGACTACCTGGCCGGCCAGCGGAAGATCAAGAGGTTCGCCGCGCTCTATCAGGACGACGAGTACGGCAAGTCGTTCCTCACCGCGTTCGAGAAAGACCTGGCGCGATACAACTTGAAGCTGGTCGCCGCCGAGTCGGTCAAGCGCGGCGTGACCGACGTGAGCGCGCAGATCGCGAAGCTCCAGGCCGCCAAGCCCGAGGTGACGTTCCTCGTGCTCGTCCCGGGGCCGGGCGCGCAGGCGCTGAAGGAGCGGCAGAAGATCGGCTGGAAGGACACGCTGATGGTGTCCACCGGGCCCTTGACCGACGAGCGCTATCTGGGGCTCGCGGGCGACGCCGCCGAGGGCGTCGAGGGCCTGTCGCTGTGGCCCGACCCGCTCACGTCCGATCTGCCGGGCGTCAAGCTCTACCGTGAGCACATGCAGCGCTACCACCCGAAGAACGAGCCCAACCGCTACTCGATCGCCGGCTACTTCGCCGCCATGATGTTCGCGGAGGGGGCCAAGCGCGCGGGACGCAATCTCACGCGCGACTCGCTGATGGCCGCGTTCGACTCGTTCAAGGGCTTCGAGACCGGGATCCTGCCGCCGATCACGATCGGCCCCGATCACGAGGCGCAGAAGCAGGGCTTCTGGGTTCGCGTCGAGAACGGGCGCTTCAAGCAGCTGACGGACTGGCTCAAGTCCGAGTAGGGCCGGTGCTCGGGGTCGAAGATCTCTCGATCAGCTTCGGCGGTCTGGCCGCGCTGAGCGAGCTCAGCTTCGAAGCTCGCGATCGAGAGATCTTCGCGCTGATCGGCCCCAACGGGGCGGGCAAGTCGACCGTGTTCAACGTGGTCACCGGACTCTACCGCCCGCTTTCGGGCCGGGTCAGGCTCGGCGCCGACGACCTGCTCGCGCTGGCGCCCCACGAGATCGCGCGGCGCGGCGTCGCGCGCACGTTTCAGAACACCGAGGTCTTCCGTCAGCTCTCTGCACTCGACAACGTCCTGATCGGCCGCCACGCCCACCTGCGCACGGGCGTGATTCGCGGCGCCCTCGGGCTGCCGTCCGTTCGCCGCGAAGAGACGCAAGCGCGCGAGACGGCCCGCGCGCTGCTGGCGCGTCTGGGGCTCGAGTCGGCCGCCGCGACCGAGGCGGGCAGCCTGCCGCTCGGCGCCCAGAAGCGGCTCGAGATCGCCCGGGCGCTCGCCGCCGAGCCGCGTCTCCTGCTGCTGGACGAGCCGGCCGGCGGACTCAATCCCACGGAGACCCAGACCTTGATGGCGGTGATCCGGGGTCTCCGGGACGAGCGCGGGCTGACGATCGTGCTGGTCGAGCACGACATGGAGCTCGTCATGGGCATCTCGGACCGTGTGGCCGTCCTCGATCACGGCCGCAAGATCGCCGAGGGCGCGCCGCGCGAGATCGTGAACGACGCGGCCGTGGTGGAAGCGTACCTGGGAAGCGAGGAGGAGGCGTGAGCGCGGTGCTCGAGCTCGACGACGTGGCCGTGGCCTACGGCAAGCGTCGCGCGCTCGAGGGCGTAAGCCTGAGCGTCTCGCCCGGCGAGATCGTCACCCTGCTCGGGGCCAACGGCGCCGGCAAGTCGACGACCTTGCGCGCCGTGTCCGGGCTCGTGCGGCCGACGCGAGGCCGCATCCGCTACGAGGGCCGCGACATCACGCACGTGCCCGCCGATGCGATCGTCGCCGCCGGCGTGAGCCACGTGCCCGAGGGCCGCGAGATCTTCCCCGAGTTCACCGTGCTCGAGAACCTCCTGGTGGGCGGCCACACGGTCGAGCGCTCGCAGATCGGCGAGCGCCTCGAGTCGGTGTTCGGCGTCTTTCCCGTGCTCCGCGATCGGCGGCCGCAGATCGCGGGCACCTTGTCCGGCGGCGAGCAGCAGATGCTCGCGATCGGCCGGGCGCTGATGACCCGGCCGCGGCTCCTCTTGCTGGACGAGCCGTCGCTCGGGCTGGCGCCGATGCTCGCGCGCGAGATCTTTCGCGTGATCCGTCGGATCAACCACGACGGCGTCGCCGTCCTGCTGGTCGAGCAGAACGCGCGCCGCGCGCTGGCGCTGGCCTCGCGCGGCTACGTGCTCGAGACCGGCCGCCTGGTCACCTCCGGTACGAGCGCCGAGCTGTCGGCGGACCCGCGTGTGCGCACCGCGTACCTCGGGCTCGACCGCGCGCGGACCGACGCGGGCTCACGGGCGGCGCGCGTGCGCGGTCATGAATAATCCGGGCTAGACTCGGTGACCGTGACGGCGATGTGGCAGCCGGAGCTCGAGTCGCTCGACCGCGCGGCTCTCGAGCGCCTCGTGGTCGAGCGGATGCGGACGACGCTCGCGCGCGTGCTGGCCGAGCCCGCGTGGGCCCGCCGGCTCCCCGGCATTCGTCCGGAGGACATCGCGCGCGTCGAGGATTGGCGCCGGCTGCCGTTCCTGACGAAGGAAGAGCTGCGCGACGCCTACCCGTACGGGCTCGCGTGCGATCGCACCCAGGGCTACCGACGCATCCAGATGTCGAGCGGCACGACCGGGAACCCGATCCTGAACCCGTACACGCCGACCGACGTCGCGCAGTGGGGCGAGGTGATGGCGCGCTGCTACGTCGCCGCCGGCGTCGGGCGGAGCGACGTCATCCAGATCACGCCCTCGTTCGGCCTGTTCACCGGCGGGTTCGGCTTTCACTATGGCGCCGAGCGTCTCGGCGCGATGGTGATTCCGACGGGCGCCGGGCGGACGGGCCTGCAGCTCAGGCTCATGCGCGACCTCAAGGCGACGGTCGTCACCGCGATCGCCACGTATCCCTTGCGCTTGATCGAAGCCGCGCGCGAGGATCGCTTCGACCTCGGCTCACTCTCGCTCCGCATCGGGATCCTCGGCTCGGAGATGTGGTCCGACGAGCTGCGGGCGCGGATCGAGCGCGAGCTCTCCATCCGCACCTTCGACATCATCGGCATGACCGAGACCGGCGGCCCGGGTCTCGGGATCGACTGCGCCGCCCGCGCCGGCATTCACGTATGGGAGGATCACTATCACCCGGAGATCGTCGATCCGGCGACGGGCGCGGTCGTGCCCGACGGCGCCGAGGGCGAGCTGGTCGTCTCGACGTTGACGCGCGAGGGGCTGCCGCTGATCCGGTATCGGACCCACGATCTGACGCGCGTGGTCTCGCGCGTCCGCTGCGACTGTGGACGCACGGCGCTCAGGCTCGACCGCCTCCGCGGCCGGGTGGACGACATGGTCATCTACAAGGGGATCAACTTCTATCCGCGCCAGATCGAGACGACCCTGCTGCGCCACGCCGGCGTGAGCCACGAGTATCAGGTGCTGATCGACACCGAGGCCGGCGGTGAGCGGATGACGATCATGGTCGAGACCGAGGCGGGCTGCGATCCGGGAGTCGCGTCGCGGATCCGGCGCGAGCTTCACGACCTGCTCGCGCTGAGCCCGGAGATCCGTCTCTGCGCGCCCGGCGCGATCGAGCGGGCGCAGGGCAAAGCGGTGCGCGTCGTCGATCGCCGGCCACGGCAATGAGCGCGCTCAGCGGCGTGACCGTGCTGAGCCTCGAGCAGGCGACGACCCTGCCGTTCTTGACCTATCGGCTCGCGTGCGACGGCGCGCGCGTCGTCCGCGTCGAGAACGCCGAGCGGCCCGATCCCAACCGATTCGTCGGCCGCGAGGTGCTCCCCGAGCCGGCGATGCGCAGCTACTTCCTGCCGAACAACTGCGGCAAGGAAGCCATCACGTTGAACCTCGGCCACCCGGAGGGTCAGGCCCTTCTGCGCGAGCTGATCGTCAAGCTCCGCGTCGACGTGTTCGCGTGCAACCAGCGGCCGCGCGGCTACGCGCGGCTCGGGATCGAGCCCGCGACCTTGTCGGCGGTCAAGCGTGACCTGATCTGGCTCGGCATCACCGGCTTCGGGCCCGAGCACGACGAGGCGGCGTACGACCCGGTGCTCCAGGCGCGCAGCGGCTTCATGGAGCTGACCGGCGAGGCGGACGGCTCACCGCTGGTCTTCGGCCTGCCGATGGTCGATCTCGGCGCGGCCGAGCACGGCTACAGCGAGGTGATGAAGGCGCTCTATCGGCGCGCCACGACCGGCGAGGGCGCGCGCATCGACGTGTCGATGCTGCGGAGCGCGGTGTCGTGGATGGTCGCGCCGGTCGTGCTCTCGAGCCTGGGCGAGCGCGTGACGCGCAAGGGCAACCGCCACCAGTTCTTCGCGCCGGTCGCGGTCCATCGCACCCGCGACGGTCACGTCTATCTGGCGGTCGGCAACGATCAGCAATGGGCCGCGCTGACGGCGCTGCCCCGCTTCGGCGGGCTCGCGCGGCCGGAGTACGCCGCCAACGCCGGGCGCATCGCCGACGTCGACCGCATCGACCGCGAGCTCGCACGGTGCTTCGCCGAGCTCACCAGTGCTGCGGCGCTCGAGGCACTGCGCAGCGCCGGCGTGCCCGTGTCCCGCGTGAACACGCTCGCCGACATGATGACCGACCGTCTCGTCGCGGAGCGGCTGATCCAGGTGACCGACCCGCGATCGGGGCTCCGGATCTCGCTGCCGGCCCCGCCGGTCGGCGAACCGCCGGCGCTCAGCTTTCCGCCCAGACTCGGCGAGCACAATGAGAAGATCTACGGCGACGCCCTCGGCCTTTCGCCCGAGCGGCTGGCCGAGCTGCGGCGGCGCCAGATCGTCTGAGGGAGACGCGCCATGAACGACCTGTTCTACCTGACCGAAGAGCAGCGCATGATCCGAGACCTTGCTCGCAAGGTTGCGCGCGACCGGATCGCGCCGAACGCGGCGCAGTACGACGAAGCTGAAAGCTATCCGACCGAGTCGATGAAGGCGCTCATCGACTCCGGCCTCTTCGGGATCTGGGTGCCCGAGGAATACGGCGGCACGGACATGGGCTGTCTGGCGCTCTCGCTCGTCGCCGAGGAGCTCGGCTGGGCGTGCGCGGGCACGACGACGAATTTCGGCGCACATCCGCTCGGCGGGATCCCGATCCTCCTGGCCGGCTCCGCGGAGCAGAAGAAGAAGTATCTGCCGCGCCTGGCCACCGGCGAGTTCATGGCCGCCTACTCGCTCTCGGAGCCGGGCTCGGGCTCCGACGCCGCGAGCCTCAGGACGACCGCCGTACGGAAGGGCGATCACTACGTCCTGAACGGCTCCAAGCAGTGGTGCTCGCACGGCGACCACGCCGACGTGCTCACCGTGTTCGCCACGGTCGATCCGGGCAAGCGCGCCCGGGGCATCACCGCGTTCGTCATCGAGAAGGGTATGCCCGGGTTCTCGGTCGGCAAGAAAGAGAAGAAGATGGGCATCCGCTGCTCGCCCACCGTCGCCCTTCACTTCTCCGACTGCGCGGTGCCGGTCGAGCAGCGGCTGGGCGAGGAGGGCGAGGGGTTCAAGATCGCGATGCGCACGCTCGACGTGACGCGGCCGATGACGGGGGCGATGGCGGTCGGCATCGGCCAGGCGGCGCTCGACGCCGCCACGGCGTATGCGAAGGAACGCCAGCAGTTCGGCCAGCCGATCGCCTCGTTCCAGGGCATCCAGTTCATGCTGGCGGACATGGCGATGCAGGTGCACGCGGCGCGGCTGATGGTGCACCATGCCGCGCGCCAGGTGGACGCGGGCGTCCGGGGCAACACCTACGAGGCGTCGATGGCCAAGTGCTGGGCGGGAGACGCCGCCATGAAGGTGGCCACCGACGCCGTGCAGATCTTCGGCGGGTACGGCTACACACGCGAGTTTCCGGTCGAGCGGTTCATGCGCGACGCCAAGATCATGCAGATCTACGAGGGCACGAACCAGATCCAGCGCATGATCATCGCCAAGGAGCTTCTGGGCGGATGAGCGGCGCGCCAACCCAATACGCCAACCAATAGGGGAGGCTTCGAATGAAGCGTCGGACGTTTCTCAAGGCTACCGTCGGCGGCGCCGCGGCGCTCGGCTTTCCGCTCCCGCTGCGCGCGCAGCCCAAGACGTTCAAGATCGGCACGATTCATCCGGTGACCGGCGCGCTCGCCGAGCCCGGACAGGCCTGCCGGCTCGGCGCGCAGATGGCAGTCGACGCGGTCAACGCGGCCGGCGGCATCAAGGGCAAGAACGGGCTCAAGCTCGAGCTGATCCTGGGCGACACGCAGACCAAGCCCGAGAACGGCCGCGTCGAGGCCGAGCGCGTGGTGAGCCAGGGCGCGCAGATGCTCCTGGGCTCCTTCGATTCGGGCAGCACCAACGCGATGGTGTCGGTGGCCCAGCAGCGGCGCGTGCCGTTCCTGATCGACATCGCGGCCGCGGATCCGATCACCGCGAACGTCGCGGCGTCGGTGAAGAGCGGCCAGCAGAAGGTGCAGTACGTCTATCGCAATTTTCCGACCGGCTCGAGCTTCGGCCGGAGGGCGGTTCAGTACTTCATCGACATCTTCAAGGAAGCCAACGTCTCGCCCAAGCGCGTGGTCTTGATGTACTGCAACGATCTCTTCGGCCAGAACCAGGCGCGCGGCTTCCAGGCCGCGCACAAGGCCGCGAATCCGTCGTGGGACATCGTGGAGGTGATTCCGTGGCCCGAGCCGCCGACAGATCTCTCGACCGAGGTCTCGAAGGCCAAGGCGGCGAAGCCCGACATCATTGCGCCGATCACACGGCCGGCCTCGGCGCTTCTGCTGTTCCCGGAGATCCGCAAGCAGCGGGTCGAGATGATGGGCATCGTGGGGCCCGGCAGCCCCGGCATCTACGAGGCCGGGCAGCTCGCGCAGCTCAAGGAAGACCTCGAGTACGTGCTGACGAGCGTGCCGTGGGCGAACTTCAAGAACCCGAAGACCATTACCGTCGCCGAGGAGTTCAAGAAGCGCTCCGGCGGCAAGACCTTCGACACGAACTCGGGCTACTCGTACGATGCCGTGTTCCTTATCGCCGACATTCTCGAGCGCGCGGAGAAGCTCGACGATCCGGACGCGATCGTCGAGGCTATGAGGAAGACCAACTACTCCGGCGGGCTCATGCAGTACGGCGGCCCGGTCGTCTTCAACGACGTCGGCGACAATGCCAACGCTATCCCCACCATGATCCAGATCCTTCAGCAGAAGCCCGTTGCGGTCTGGCCTAAGGAAGCTGCGCTGCAGAAGTTCGTTTTTCCACGACCACGGGCTTAGAGCGCTGGGCGGCGGGCGCGTGTCAGGGGTAGGGGGTGGGGTCGCCGGGACCACGCGGTACGCGTTTGCTGGCCCGCGGCGGCTGGGCTCCATCTGGGCGCGCGTCGTCCGCCGCCGCGCTGACGGGAACGAGTCCCAGCGACCCCACCCCCTACCCCTGACGCGCGCCCGTCATTCGTGGTCGAGGTCCGCGGTCTCGTGGGTCCCCGATTTCTGCAGGTGTGTTCTTAGATCCATTGAACCTCGATCCATCGAACCTGGATCCGTCCGACTCGGAGCCGTCGAACTCTTCGGAATCGGCGAATCGAGAGCGCTTGGCCGAGAGCCGAGAAGTGCGGCGTTTGGTTCGCTGAGGTTTGTGTGGATCTGACGCTGGTGGTGCAGGGGGTGCTGAGCGGCATTTTGTTCGGGGGCGTCTATAGCCTCATGGCGGTGGGGTTGACGCTTATTTTTGGGGTGATGCGGGTTGTGAATTTTGCGCATGGGGACATGATGGTGTGGGGGATGTATCTCGCGTATGTCCTGGCGATGCGCGCGGGTGTCGATCCTTATGTGAGTTTCGTGGTGTGTGCGCTGGCGTTGTTCGGGCTCGGGTTTCTCGTGCAGCGCGGGCTGGTCGATCGCATCGTGGCGGCGCCGCACGAGATGCAGATCTTATTGATGCTCGGCGTCGCGCTCGTGCTCG
Source organism: Candidatus Methylomirabilota bacterium (assembly GCA_035275385.1). GTDB lineage: Bacteria > Methylomirabilota > Methylomirabilia > Rokubacteriales > CSP1-6 > AR31. The sequence continues at coordinate 10,458 of DATEMW010000081.1, forward strand.
AGAATCTGGCGCTGGTGCTCTTCGGCCCCGAGCCGACGCGGGTGCGCTCACCGCTGGCGGCCGCCGCCATCTGGATCGGGCCCGTCTTCGTCGACGTGGCGCGCCTCGTCACGTTCGTGGTCGCCGTCGCGCTGACCCTCGTGCTCTGGGTGTTTCTCTTCAAGACCGACCTCGGGCGCACGGTGCGCGCGGCGGCGGACAATACCTACGGGGCGCTCGTGATCGGCGCCGACGTGCGGCGCGTGTACGCGGTGGCGTTCGGCATCGGCGCGGCGTGCGTCGGGGCGGCGGGCGCGCTCGTGTCGCCGATCCTCCCG